>NZ_JBYCLE010000275.1:0-15648 GCF_057473765.1 Mycobacterium sp. TH-M106
TCACGGCTGCGCCCTGAGAGAAGCCGCCGAGCACCATTCTGGTGTTCGGGCAGTTCGCCGCCGTCGACTCGACGTGGGTGGCCTCGTCTTTGATCCCATCGACGACGGTCCTGGCGAAATCGATGCCTGCGCCGAAATCACTGCTGGCGGCGTAATTGACCGGGTAGACCTCGACCGACCGGCCGCCGGCATCCGAGCGCAGCGCGTCGACGAATGCCTGCCCGACCCCGCCGACACCGGGTGGTTCGCCGGTACCGCGGGCGAACACCACCTCGACGTCGGGACACGGCTGGGCGGATGCACGCGGGGCCGGTGAGCCCAGCAATGCCGCCGAAACCGTCAACAGCACCGTACCGACGACGTGTCTGGCAGGACACCCACTCACGCCGATCACTGGTCGGCGTAACACCGTCAAATTCACCGCTACCCCCAGATGCTTGTCATCCGATCCTGACAAGGTACTCGTGCGCCCAGTATCCAGCATGGCGAACCACTGCTAATCCCGCATCCGCAACACCACCTTGCCCCTGGCAGCACGGTTCTCCAACGCCGCGATCGCCTCGCCGGCCTGCTCCAGCGGGAAGACGTGCGGCTGCGGAGGCGGCACCGCCCCGGAAGCCAGCAGCGGCTCCAGTTGCGTCCACTGCCGGTCCAGGTAATCCGGATGCGACGCCAACCACGCACCCCAGCCCACCCCGACCACGTCGATGTTGTTCAGCAGCAAGCGGTTCACTTTCACCGTCGGGATCTCACCGCCGGTGAAGCCCACCACCAGCAGCCGGCCGCCGGGTGTCAGTGACCGCAGCGAGTCGGTGAACCGATCACCGCCGACCGGGTCGACGACGATGTCGACCCCCCGGCCGCCGGTCAGTTCGCGCACCGCTTCCTTGAATCCTTCTGCTTCCACCGTGTCGGTGGCACCTGCGGCCGTGGCGGTGTCGGCCTTCTCCGCAGTGCTGACCACCGCGATGGTGCGGGCCGCGCCGAGCGCGGACGCCAGCCGCAGCGTCGAGGTACCGATGCCGCCGGCCGCGCCGTGCACCAGCAGCACGTCGCCCGGCGACAACCTGCCCCGTTCGGTCAACGCGAAATGCACCGTGAGGTCGTTGAACAGCAGCCCGGCCCCGGCCTCGAACGACACCGTGTCCGGCAGTTTGAACACCTGTGCAGGAGGCAGGGCGATCACCTGGGCCATCCCGCCGGTCAGCATGGTCAGCGCCGCGACCCGGTCACCGGCGGTGACGGCTGCACCGGCGGGTGCGCTGCGTACGACGCCCGCGGCTTCACCACCGGGCACGAACGGTAGTTCCGCCTTGTGTTGGTAGCGGCCGCGCGACTGCAGCACGTCGGGAAACGCCACCCCGGCGGCGTGCACATCGATGACAACGGCACCATCGCCGGCCGGCTCGTCAAGCTCGACCACCTGCACCGCCTCCGGTCCGTCGAGCCGGGATATCTGTACCGCACGCATGGCAGACTCTTTCTCAGATTCGGACTCAAAAGATACTCAAGAACCTAGACCACCGAGGGTTAGACTCTCCGCGTGGGAACGTCGCCGCATCCGATGGAGCGGCGATGAGTTCACGTCAACCCGGCCGCCGCGGCGCGGCTGGCGGGTTTCCCGCGACGTTGCCGCCGGGACGCACGGTGCCCGTTCGTTCCGCCGACGGCATCCGGTTGCACACCCGGGTGTTCGGGCCGCCGGACGGCTATCCGATCGTGCTGTCGCACGGCATCGTCTGCGCGATCCGAGTGTGGGGATATCAGATTGCCGATCTGGCCCGCGACTATCGGGTGATCGCGTTCGACCACCGCGGCCACGGGCGAAGCGGCATGCCGGCCCGCGGCGGCTACAGTCTGACCCACCTGGCATCCGACCTCGACGCGGTGCTGGAGGCCACCCTCGCACCGGGGGAACGCGCGGTCCTCGCCGGACATTCGATGGGCGGCATGGCCATCGCCGCATGGTCGGATCGATACCGGCACAAGGTCACGCAGCGGGCCGACGCCGTCGCGTTGATCAACACCACCACCGGCGACCTGCTGCGGCACCTGAATCTGCTGCCGGTGCCGCGGCGGTTCGCGTCGGCCCGGGTATTGGTGGCCCGCGGCCTGATCGCGTCGTTCGGCTCGGTTCCCCTGCCGAGTGTGGCGCACCGGCCGACGCGGGACCTGGTGACGATGATGGCGGTTGGCGACGACGCCGATCCGCGCACTGGCGCGTTCATCCACGAACTGTTCGCGACCACGCCGGCGGCCGGGCGGGGCGGCTGCGGCAAGATGCTCGTCGCCGCGTTGGGGGCACAGCACATCGACCTGGCCGGGTTGACGGTGCCGACCCTGGTCATCGGCAGCGAGGGCGACCGGCTGACGCCGATCAGCCAATCCCGTAGAATCGCTGGCAGGGTACCCAATCTGGTCGGGCTGATCGAGTTGTCCGGCGGGCACTGCTCGATGTTGGAACGCCCCACCGAGGTCAACCAGGCGCTACGGACACTCGTCGCGTCGGTGACCGGCTCGGCCGGCAGCCGGCGCGTCGGCTCGTAGCCTGCCGGCCACCTCAGCGGCTGCCCGTATGCCGGAACGCACCGCGCCGTCCAGGAAGCCCGTCCACTCGTCGGCGGTTTCGGTGCCAGCCCAGTGAATCGGCCCGACCGGCTCGCGCAACCACTGCCCGTAGGTGGTCCAGGATCCGGGCGGCACCGCGGCTGTCGGCCCGCCCGGGGCGAACTCTTCACTGCCCCAGCGAAAGTCGAGGTAATCGATCGGTCGTAGCGCTTGGTCGCCGAACAGGGCGGCGAAGCCCTCCAGCGCGAGCCGATGCCGCTGCTCGCCGGGTAGCGCGTCGAAACTGCGGGGGTCGACGAACCCCAGCAGGATGCCGGGCCCTTCCGGCTGAGGGCTGACATCGAACGTGATGACCACCGGGCCGGTGTCGGACAACGCTTCTCCCGAACAACCATCGTTCCGCCAGAAGGGAGTGGGGTAGGCGGCATAGGCCTTGCTCAACCGACCCAGCGGCCAGCACTGGGCGAGCCCCTGAGACCCGGACGGCAGTGCGGGAGTGAACTCGATCCCGGCGCGGTGTGCCGGCGGGATCGCGACGATCGCCGACGCGGAGTCGGCTCGGCCCCGGTCGGAGTGAATGCTCACGCCGGCATCGTGTCGCTCGATGCGGCGCACCGCAGCGTCGGTCACCACTCGGTCACCGAGCTCGGCGGACATCGCTTGCGCAATCTGCTGCGTGCCGGCGGCGAACCGGTCCTGCTGGGCACCGTTTTCGGTGTCGAGCAGCCGGTCCAGACCACCGGCCGCGGCCACGTAGCGGGCGGCGTGCAGCATCGATATGTCATCGATGTCGCAGCCCCAGACCACCTGCGCCGCGATGGCCAGCAGGTCACGTGAGCTGCGGGTGGCGTGTATGGACCGCAGCCAGCTGCCCACCGACTGGCGGTCCAGCTGGCGCGCGCGCCGCGGTTCCCACGGCGCGGCCAGTGGCACACGGCGGGAGAGACGGTTGAATTGCCAGCGCACCCGACCGATGTCGAGCAGCTCCAGCAGCGACAGCCGCGGAATCGTGCCGGAATAGCGGCGCACCCGCCCCCGCCAGCGGATCAGGTTGGCTCCGTCGCAGTACGTTGGGACGGTGACGAATCCCAGGTCGGCGGCCAGGGCCAACACCGCATCCTGGGTGGGGCCGACGAAGGAGCCGCCGAGATCGACTGGCACTCCGGCAATCTCGCCGGTGTACGAACGCCCTCCGACCCGGTCACGTCCCTCTAGCACCACCACGTCGTGCCCGGCGCGCACCAGCTCGCGGGCGGCGGTGAGTCCGGCGAAACCGGCACCCACGACCACGACGTCGACGTTCCACCGTCGTTCGGCCATGACGTTGAGGATAAGCTGACCACACTCATGAACACACTGCCCAGCCAGCGCGCTTCTCCCGCATGAGCCTCGTCATCTCCGATCACGAGCGGGCGGCACTGGCCGAGGCGACACGGTTTTCGCTGCTTGCCGCAGTCACCGGGCGGCGTTCGCGTCGCTTCCCGGTCGGCGGTCACATTCCCACCGGGGCGCTGGCGTTCGCCAGCCGTCGTCCAGCGCAGCCGCTGTCGGAGGTCGAACGTGCACTGCTGTTGTCGGTCACCGGCGGGGTGACGGGTTGGAACTACGGCATCACATATAACCCGAGCTACGCACCGGCGCTACCGAACTATTCGGGCAGTGCCACCGGCCGGGCGTTCCCGTCGGCGGCCGGATTTCACACCAGCCAGTTGTTCTTCACCGACGACACCGGAACCTATCTGCTGCCCACCCGTGACCAACAGCCGCACGCGTTCCACGGTGTCGAGGAGTGGATCGGCCATACCGCGGAATCCTATGTGCAGATTTCGGAGAGCCGGCTCGAAATCCCCCGAGAAGAACCATATATGGAAGGCCACAACATCTGGATCGCGAACCATCCGGGCAGCCTGCTGGCCTTCCCGGTGGCCGACCTCGCCGAACACCTGATGCAAAACCTGTGGTTCTTCGCGGCCAACGGTTACCTGGTCTTCGACGACATTAACAATCGCAAAATCCCCGGCACCGAACGTTTTTCGTTGCTTCGGCATGCCGGCGACCCGATTCCGCTCTCCTTCGTCGAGCAGTACACACTGGCCGAGGCCAGCGCTGAACTGTCCATTGCCGCCAACAACGGGATGCTGACACTGCAGGCGATGGGCCTCGGCGGGTGGATTTTCGACGGACTCGACCGATTGACGGTGCTGGGCGGGTCCGGTGACCCGAGAGCGCCGGGGTTGGGCTTCGTCGCCGACCATGACGACCGCTGGCCCTTTCCGAACGCTACCGGGTTGCCGGGGTATTTCGAAACGCTCAGCCCGCCGCATGTGCCGTCGGTGGCCGCCGGAGTGGAGAAGCTCGTCGCGCGAAAGTACGGTCCCGGTGGGCCGTTTCACTCGGATACGCCGGGTCCCTGGACGGATACATCGGCGGTGCGCGCCTCCTCGCTGCCGCCCGAGGGCATCCAGGACGTGGTCACGGTGGAGGCGTCCTACATCTACGACGCCTTCGGCAAGTTGCCGGGCACCGTACCCACGGTGTACGTGCTGATGTATCTGCAGGCCCAGCATCTCGACACCGACTTCTACGACGAGTTTTTCACCCCCGGCGCCTACCTGCGGACCCACGCCGAGCACCAGGCTCGCTGGCACCGGTAGGGGCCGGTCTACGGCGCCACCGACGACCAGTCGGCAAACCCGGACGGGTCATGACGACCCAGCGCGCCGTGCTCGTAGAGGCCCCAGCCTTCCACCGGATCGCCATACCCGTCGCGGCACAGGGCCCGGCCCACGTGGTCGATGACGCCGATTCCGCTGCGCGCGATGACCTCCGGGTCGGTCATGTCGTAGGTCAGCCGTTCGGTGAACTTCTCGCCCTTCCACATGCCATGCAGCCAATCCGAGTCACCGCCGTATCCGCCACCGACGTGGATCGGCACCGCCAGCTTGGACTCCACCTCGAAGTGCACCGGCATCCCGTCGGGCCGGGTCGCCTGGATCGCAGCTGACGTCGGGATGCGGGTGCCGGGTCGGTAGCGGGTGGCTACGCGCGGCCAGCCCAGCTGCTCGACCCGGCCGTCGCGCCACACCCGGGTGCAGTCGTTGAGGGAGCGGAAACCGTCGGGTTGCTCCTGGATGATCAGCACGACGGCGAAGTCGTCAAACGCCATCGGCAGATACAACCACCACATGCCCTCGAATGGCGGGTCCGCCGGCCGGCCGGCCGGCTCGGGTTCGCCGACCGGGCGGATGCCCCAGGACCGGTCCCGGCTGCCGATCCAGGTCGACGGATCGACGGCGATCTCCTCGCCGTCGATGTTGATCCGCCCGCGCCAACTGCCCAGCTGGGCGAAGCGCTGGGCGTCCAGTGTCACCCGGTTGCCCGACCGCAGCACATGCGGCTGCTCCTGAACCGCGTCGAACAGACACTGCCAGCGCAGATCGACCGCGATGCCCTCGGTTTCCTCGCACACCACCCGCAGTTTGCGCAGCGGCTCGACGACCTCAATGCGGTACGCCCCGACGTGCGGGTGCAGCCGATCCTGGTCGATGGCATCCGAGAAGTGCACCGCGGTCTGCATGTCACCGCGGCGCACCAGCACGAAGGCATCCTTGACGCCAAGATTGGGGTAATAGCCCAGGCCGGTGATCAAAAAGATGTCGCCGGTGCGGTCGTGGGCGTTGAGGTAGGAACGGTCGTAGAAGTTGCGGTCCGACGACCCCGGCCAGGCGATCGGCTGCGGCAGTTGGTGAACCGGGTATTCATCAAGCGGTCCGAGCATCAGTCCTGTTCTCCGATCAGACGTTTGAGCAACCCGGCGTGGTAGAACAGCGACTCCGGGCACATCGTCGGGTTCTCGGGCTTGTCGACTTCACCGAAGTGGATTCGCCGCGCCCCGGTGCGCATGAACACCACCGCCCACATCACCGCTGAGTAGACGTAGAACCAGTGCAGGTCACCAAGTTCCACCCCGCTGAGCCGTTGGTAGGTGCCGCGGACGTCGGCTTCGGTCAGCACGCCGGGCAGCCCGGGCAATGTCGCCAAACCGGCAAGTTCTTGAAACACCAGGTGCGCGAAGATCAACCACGCCACGTCGAGCTCACGCGGTCCCAGCGTCGTCATCTCCCAGTCCAGCACCGCTACCGGCCTGAAGCCGCGGTAGAGCACATTGCCGATCCTGGCGTCGCCCCAGCACAGCACCGGCTGCCCGGCCGCCGCTTCGGCCGGCCAGTGGGCGTCCAGCCACTCGAGAGCACGTTCCAGCAGCGGTGACCGGCCGATGTCGCCCACCGCGAAGTCGTACCAGGACCGCACCCACCCGAAGTGCCGGCGCAGCGCGGTGTCACCCGAGCGGCCCTCGTCCAGGAACGCAAACGTCTTCTCGACACCGGAAATAGAGTGCAGTTCGACGAGTATCGCGACGGTGGCGTCTTGCAGCTCGCGCTGCTGCGTCGTCGATGCGTCGGCGAACCAGTTGCCGCCGAAGGTGTAGGGCATGACGTCGGGCGGCACGACGCCGTCGACGCGGTCCATCAGGAAGAATGGCGTGCCCAACACGTCGCCGGTGGGTTCGATCCAGCGCACCCGCGGCACCGGGACGTCGCTCAGCTCACCCACGCTGCGCATCACGTCGAATTGGTGATCGAGGCGGTAGCTGGGGAAAACCGGTATGTCGTCGGTGGTGGGCGCCACCCGCATCGCCCAGCGCTGTTGCACCGGGATGCCGTCGGCCAGCCAGCGGCCCGAGAGCATGATCGTCTCCGATGACATGCCGTTGGCGTCGACGCCGCTTTCCACGGTGACCTCGAGCGTCACCCCGCCCGGCAACATCGTGGACAGCCAGCGCGCCATGATCGTGGGCAAGACCGTGACGTCGCGGCTGGAACGCTGCAGCCGGCCGACATCCTTGTCGACCGTCGGCCGGGCCTGGTTGGTCTGGTTGGTCACTGTCCCTTCCCCCCTCCCTGAAATTACGATACGATCGGTAGCGTTATGAAACCACACACGCGCGTCGTTGACAAGAATCTCGGGCGGCCCCGCGACCCTCGTATCGACGCTGCCATCCTCCGGGCTGCCGCGGAACTGGTGGTGCAGGTTGGCTATTCGAATCTCACCCTGGCCGCTGTCGCCGAACGCGCCGGGACGACGAAATCCGCGCTGTACCGGCGGTGGCCCAGCAAAGCCGAGTTGGTGCACGAGGCAGCGTTTTCGGTGCCTCCCGGTGCGGTCCCATCGTCGGTTGGCGATACGGCCACCGACATCCGGGCGATGATCACCGGTACCCGCGATGTCTTCACCAGCCCGGTGGTGCGGGCTGCGCTCCCCGGGCTGATTGCCGACATGGCCGGCGACGCGGTGTTGACGGCCCGGGTGCTAGGGCGGTTCGAGGGCGTGTTCGACGTGCTGCGGAGCTGGGTGGCTGAGGCCGTCGACCGCGGCGAAGCGCGCCGCGAGGTCGACCCGGACCGGTTGGTCGAGGTGATCGGGGGAGCCACGTTGTTCGCGCTGCTGCTGCGCCCCGACGAGAACCCCGGGGATAGCTGGGTGGAGCAGACCGGCGACATTGTGACGTACGGAGTGGCGGCCCGAATTTAGGAGTGCAGGCTTGTGGCCCAGGCCAGCCCATGCACAGCTATGGATGAAACACCAACTGTGTATAAGTCGCCTCAGCGCGCGAACTGCACGGCGGCGTCGACCAAGTCCAGCACCGGTGCCGGGATGACGCCCAGCAGGATCGTCACCGCCGCGCACACCGCGATCGTTGCCCTACTCCATATGCTGGGGAGCACCAGGACCGGCGGGTCGGCGGGCGGCTCGGTGAAGAACATGAACACGATCACCCGGAAGTAGAAGTAGGCGGCGGCGGCGCTCATGAGCACGCCGACGACCACCAGCGGCACCGCGTTGCCTTCGGCCGCCGCTGTGAACACGGCGAGCTTGCCGACGAACCCGCCGGTCAACGGAATGCCCGCGAATGACACCAGGAACAGCGCAAACAACAGGCCCACCAGCGGATAACGCCGGCCCAGCCCGCCCCACCGGGTCAGGTCGAGTTCCTCCTCGCCGCTGGCGCGCCGGATCAAGCTCACCACCGCGAACGCGCCGACCGTCGTGAAGCTGTAGGCGATCAGGTAGAACAGCGTCGACGAAACACCCGCCGGGACGTCGGCGAGCAAACCGGTCAGCACGAAGCCGACGTGGGAGATCGACGAGTAGGCCAGCATTCGTTTGATGTCGTTCTGGGTGATCGCGGCGACGGTGCCGACCACCATGGTCAGAATCGAAATCAGCCACAGCAGCGGGCGCCACTGGTCGTGCAGCGCGGGCAGCGCGACATAGACGATGCGCAGCAGCGCGCCGAACGCGGCGACCTTGGTGGCCGCCGCCATGAAACCGGTGATCGGCGTCGGCGCGCCCACGTAGACGTCGGGAATCCAGGAGTGGAATGGCACCGCGCCGACTTTGAAGAACAACCCGATCAACACCAGGCCGGCGCCGACGAGGGCCATCGGGTCGGCGGTGTGCCCGGCCAAGGCCACCCCGACGTCGGGCACCGACAGCGAGCCGGTGGCACCGTAGAGCAGTGCCACACCGAAGAGGAACAGCGCCGACGAGAACGCCCCCAGCAGAAAGTATTTCAGCGCCGCTTCCTGCGACAGCAGGCGGCGGTGCCGGGCCAGCCCGCTCATCAGATACAGCGGCAGCGAAAGAACTTCCAGCGCAACGAACATCGTCAGCAGGTCGTTGGCGGTGGGAAACACCAACATGCCGCCGATAGCCAGCAGGAGCAGCGGGAACACCTCGGTCTGGATCACCCCGGCGCGGGTCGCCTGCATTTCGAGGGCGCCGCCCGGCACCGCGGATGCCTGCGGGGTGAAGCAATCCAGGCCGACGACGGGAGCAGCAGCAGCAGGTGCAGTAGTGGGTGCCATAGCTGCGCCCGGCCCTTGCGGGCCCGCCGGGACACCCGCACCCACGCTGCGCTCCGCGACGAAGATCACCGCCATGATCCCGACCAGCAGCACGGTGCCTTGCAGGATCAGCGCGGGCCGGTCGATCGCCACCGAGCCCAGCACGGCGACGCGGCCGGATTCCGGAAGCGCACGGCCCACCACCACGACGGCGACGAACGCGGCGACCAGCGAGCCGACCGACAGCAGGACCTGGGTGACATAGCGGGCCCGGCGTGGCAGGAACGCCTCGACCAGAACAGCGGTGACCGCTGCGCCGAAGACGATCAGCATCGGCAGCAACAATGCGTATTCGATGTGCGGCGTGGGCATGCTCACCTCGCCCCTTCGGCGGTCAACGCACTCGGATCCGCTTGGCCGATCGTGGTCATGGTGTGGTCGACCCCGCGGTTGACGATGTCCAGCACCGGCTTGGGGTAGAACCCGAGAAACAGCAGCAGCGCGATCAACGGCGCGACGACGACCAATTCGCGTGGCACCAGGTCGCGAATGCGTTCGCTGGCGTGGCTGACCGGACCGGTCATCACGCGCTGGTAAAGCCAGAGCATGTAGATCGACGACAGCACCAGCGCGGTGGCCCCGATCCCCGCCGCCAACCAGTACCGGGGGAAAGTGCCCAGCAGGACCAGGAATTCGCTGATAAACGGAGCCAGGCCCGGCAGCGACAGCGTCGCCATCGCCGCAACCAGGAACGTCCCGGCCAGCACCGGGGCCACCTTCTGCACACCGCCGTAGGCGGCGATCAGCCGGTTACCGCCCCGGCGGGAGATCAGGAAGCCGGCAATGAGGAACACCGCGGCGGTGGACAGCCCGTGGTTGAGCATGTACAGCGTCGAGCCGCTCTGGCCTTGGCTGGTCATCACGAAGATGCCCAGGACGATGAACCCGAAGTGTGAGATGGAGGTGTAGGCGATCAACCGCATGATGTCCGGCTGGCCGATGGCGACCATCGCTCCGTAGACCACGCCGATGACGGCCAGCACCACAATCACGGGCCGGAAATAGACTGCGGCATCCGGGAAGAGCTGCAGGCAGTAGCGCAGCATCCCGAAGGTGCCCACCTTGTCCATCACCGCCATCATCAGCACCGCAGTCGCCGGGGTGGCCTCCACCGCGGCGTCGGGCAACCAGCGGTGGAAAGGCCAGAGCGGCGCCTTGATCGCGAACGCGAACATGAAGCCGGCGAACAACGCCTTGAGCACCCCGGGGTCGACCGCCGTCGAGCCCGGCGAGAACGCCGCAACCACGTCGCGGAAGTCGAACGTGCCAGTCCCGTGCTGGGCGGTCACCACGTAAACACCGATCACCGCGGCCAGCATGACCAGCCCACCGAACAGGTTGTACAGCAAGAACTTCAGCGCCGCTTTCGGAGCCGCGGAGCCGGCGACATTCCCAGCACGGCGTCCACCCCCGAACCCGCCGATCATGAAGTACATCGGGACGAGCATGGCTTCGAAGAACACGTAGAACAGCAGCACGTCCAGCGAGACCAGCGAGATCAGCACCATCGACTCGACCGTCAGCATCAGCGCCGCGTAGAGGTGCGGGCCGCGGCCACGCTCTCCGCCGTCGTGCCAGCCGGCCAGCATCAGCAGCGGTACCAGCCCGGCGGTCAACAGCACCAGCACCACCGCGATGCCGTCCACTCCGAGGGTGTAGCCCGCGCCGAACGACGGTATCCACGAATGGGATTCGACGAACTGGAACTGGGCGCCGGTGGCGGTGCTGTCGAAGCCGACGGTGATTGCGACGGCGACCCCGAGCACCCCGAGGCTCACCGCCACCCCGGTCCACTTGGCCAGCTGCGGTTGCGCAGCCGGCAACACGGCGACCAGCCCGGCGCCGGCCAGCGGCAGCAGCCACAGCAGGCTCAGCAGCGGGATCACAGCTGCACCGCCAGGACCACCGCGACGATCAGGATGGCGCCGACGAGCATCGTCAGTGCGTAGGAGCGAACAAAGCCGGTTTGCAGCTCGCGCAGCCGCTGTGAGGCGCGGCCGACCAGCGTAGCCAGCCCGTTGATCGAGCCGTCGACGCCGCGGTCGTCGACTTCCACCAGCGTTCGCGCCAATTGGTCGCCCGGGCGCATGAACACCTCCTCGTTGACAGCGTCGCCGTAGAGATACTGGCGGGCCGCGACCGTCAGGGCCGAGACGTCGGTGGGCGCGGTGACCGGCACCGGCTTGGTGCCGTACATGCGATAGGCCCACCAACAGCCGACCAGCACGATGGCCAGGGCGACGATCGACGTGACCCACGCCGGAAACGCGTGGGCCGCCTCGTGGATGCCGTCGGGGTTCACCACCGGCTCCAGCCAGCGTTGCAACCTTCCACCGATCGTCAGCAGCCCACCGGAGAAGATCGCGCCGACGGCCAGCAGAATCATCGGAAAGGTCATCACCCGCGGCGCCTCGTGCGGATGCTGCAGGGCCAACTCCGGCGTCACCTCGGTTTCGGTTGTCGCCCAACGCTGCTCACCGGAGAAGGTCATCAACATGATCCGGGTCATGTAGAACGCGGTGATGCCCGCGCCCAGGATCGCGACGCCGGCAAAGGTCATGCCGCGCAGCCCGCCGGCGCCCAGCGCGGCCTCGATGATGGCGTCTTTGGTGTAGAAGCCGGAGAACGGCGGAATCCCGATGATCGCCAGGTAACAGAACCCGAACGTGGCAAACGTCACCGGAAGGAAAGCACGCAGCGCGCCGTAGTGGCGCATGTTCTGCTCGTCGTGCATGCCGTGCATCACCGCGCCGGAGCCCAGGAACAGTCCGGCCTTGAAGAAGCCGTGGCTGAGCAGGTGCAGGATCGCGAACGCGTAGCCCGCCGCGCCGAGGCCGGCGGCCAGCACCATGTACCCGATCTGGCTGACCGTCGATCCGGCCAATGCGCGTTTGATGTCGTCGTGGGCGCAACCGATGACAGCGCCGAACACCAAGGTGAACGCGCCGACGATGACGACCGTCAACCGGGCATCCGGCGACAGGTCGTAGAGCGGGCCGGACCGCACGATCAGATACACCCCGGCCGTCACCATGGTGGCGGCGTGGATCAGCGCCGACACCGGGGTCGGGCCTTCCATCGCGTCGAACAGCCAGGCCTGCAGCGGCACCTGGGCCGACTTGGCGCACGCCCCCAAAAGCAGCAGCAGCCCGATGGCGGTGGTCAGACCGCTTGGCCCGGCTGCCCGGGCGGCGGTGAACACCCCGTCGAACTGCAGCGTGTGGAAGCTCGCGAACATCGCGAACATCGCCAGCGACAATCCGAAGTCACCGACCCGGTTGGACACGAAGGCTTTTTTGCCCGCGGTGGCGGCGGCGGGTCGCTGGTACCAGAAGCCGATCAGCAGATACGACGCCAGGCCCACACCTTCCCAGCCCACATAGAGGCCCAGGTAGTTGTCGGAGACCACCAGCAGCAGCATTGATGCGACGAACAGGTCCATGTAGGCGAAGTACCGTCTGCGGTCGGGGTCGGCGGCCATGTAGCCGATCGAGTAGATCAGGATCAGCGAGCCGACGCCACTGATCAGCAGCACGAAGCAGATCGACAGCTGGTCGACGAGGATCCCGAAGTTGACGTGCAGTGCCGCGACCGGAACCCAGTCGAACAGCCTCACGTGGATGCTCTTGTCGGTGCCCGGCCGGCCGAGCATCTCGGCCAGCATCGTCAGCCCGATCGCGAACGACCCGAGCACGGTGGCGCACCCGAGGAGGTGCCCCCACCGGTCACTGCCCCGGCCGGCGATCAGCAGGAGCAGCGCCCCCGCCGACGGCAGCGCCACCAGCAGCCAGCTCAGGTGCGTCAGATATGTCACGGGGTGGTCAACCTCTCCTAGCTTCTTCTAGCCGCGCAGCAGGTTCGCGTCGTCCACCGAGGCGGATCGCCGGGCACGGAAGATCGTCATGATGATGGCCAAGCCGATCACCACCTCGCAGGCGGCGACCACCATCGTGAAGAATGCGACCATCTGGCCGTCGAGCAGACCATGCAGTCGGGCGAAGGTGACGAACGCCAGGTTGGCCGCGTTCAGCATCAGCTCGATGCACATGAACATCACAATCGCGTTGCTGCGCAACAACACACCGGCGGCGCCGATGGTGAACAGCAGCGCCGAAAGATACAGGTAGTTAGCTGGGTTCATCCACCCTGTCCTTTCCGAAACCATCGTCACCGGCGGGTGTTGATGGCGCCGCCTCCTCCTCATCGCTTCGCTCTGCATCGTCACCGGCGCGAGCCGCGTTGCCGGACTTGCCCACCCAGCGATGCGTCAGCGTGTCCGACACCGACAGGGCCGAGTAGGAGCCGTCGGGCAGCAGCGCGGCGATGTCCACCGCGTTGTGGCGGGCGTAGACGCCCGGAGTCGGCAGCGGAGTGGGGTGGTGGCCGTGCTGGAAGCGCCGGATGGACAACTCCCGCTGCGTCGGACGCGGGACGACCCGCTCCCGGTGCGCCAACACCATCGCCGCGAGGACCGCGGTGATCAACAACGCGCCGGTCAGCTCGAAGGCCCACAGGTAACGCGTGAAGATCAACGCTGCCAGGCCTTCCACGTTCCCGTCGGCGTTGGCCGCCGCCAGACCGGTGAATTGCATCGTCACGCTGCCGATCCCGGCGACCAGCAGCACGCCGAAGCCGATCCCGGCGGTCACCGCGGCGACCCGTTGCCCGTGCAGCGTCTCGACCAGCGACTCCGCCGAGTCGACCCCGATCAGCATCACCACGAACAGGAACAGCATCATCACCGCGCCGGTGTAGACGACGACCTGCACCACACCGAGGAACATCGCGTCCTGGACGAGGTAGAACACCGCCAGGATGAGCATCGTCATTGCCAGGAACATCGCCGAATACACCGCTTTGGTGGCCGTCACGACGCCCACCGCGCCGACGAGCGCCAGCGCACCCAGAAGCCAGAACATCACCGCCTCACCGGTGGTGGTGCGGACGAGCACGTCGGCAGCCAGCAGCGTCATCAGGCCTTACCTTGTTTCTTGCGGTCCAGGAGCACGAACAGATCCGGGTTGTCACTCAAGCCGTCCGCGGTGACGTTGCCCAGGTAGTAGTCCCTGTCGGTGGCCTTGGGCGGCATCGGATGCGGCGGCGCGGTCATCCCGGGTTCCAGCGGCGCGAGCAACATCTCCCGGTCGTAGATCATGTCGGCGCGGTTGTCGGCGGCCATCTCGTAGTCGTTGGTCATGGTCAGCGCCCGGGTCGGGCAGGCCTCGATGCAATACCCGCAACCGATGCAGCGCAGGTAGTTGATCTGGTAGACGCGGCCGTAGCGTTCCCCTGGCGAGTAGCGTTCCTCGTCGGTGTTGTCGGCGGCCTCGACGTAGATGGCATCGGCAGGGCAGGCCCACGCGCAGAGTTCGCAGCCGATGCACTTCTCCAGGCCGTCTTCGTAGCGGTTGAGCTGATGACGGCCGTGGTAGCGCCGCGCGGTCGGTTTCTTGCGTTCGGGGTAGCCGTCGTTCATCGGCTTTCCGAGCATCGTCCGGAATGTGACACCGAAGCCGGCTAAGGCGTCCTTGAAGTTACCCACGGGCGTCCTCCTTGGTATCGAGGGGCGGGCGGGTTGCGGCGACAGGATCGGGATAGCGCTGCGGCTGCTGCGCCAACTGTGGCGTCGGGAATCCCGGGAATTCACTGTCGGAGACGACGGTGGTGCGGGCCGGCAGGACTCTGATCGGATCGCCGGTGATCGTGCTGAACCGGCGCCGGTGCAGATACGTCAGCAACACCAGGGTGGTGGCCGTGCTGACGACGACCAGAATGGCTTCCCAGTGCGGGTTGCCGGCGTCGCGCAGGCTGCGGAACGCGGCGGCGACGATCACCCACGCCAGCGCCAGCGGGATGAGGACCTTCCAGCCCAGCGCCATGAACTGGTCATAGCGCAGCCGCGGCAGGGTGGCGCGCAGCCAGATGTAGACGAAGATGAACCCCCACAGCTTGGCGGTGAACCACAGCAGCGGCCACCAGCCCTGGTCGGCGCCGGCCCACATGTTGAACGGCCACGGCGCGTGCCAGCCGCCGAAGAACAGCGTGACGGCCAGCGCGGAGACCGTGGTCATGTTGATGTACTCGGCGAGGAAGAACAGCGCGAACTTCAGCG
>NZ_JBYCLE010000276.1:0-5770 GCF_057473765.1 Mycobacterium sp. TH-M106
TTCACCCGCACCAAGCATCAGGCCCGCAAGCTCGCCCGCGACCTGACCGCGGCCGGAATCCCGGCGGTCGACCTGCACGGCAACCTTTCTCAGCCCGCGCGCAACCGCAACTTGGCCGCGTTCAGCACCGGGACGACCCGCGTGCTGGTGGCCACCGACATCGCCGCGCGCGGCGTGCACGTCGACGAAGTGGAGCTGGTGGTGCATGTGGATCCGCCCGCCGAGCACAAGGCCTACCTGCACCGCTCGGGCCGCACCGCGCGAGCCGGCAGCACCGGCGACGTGGTCACGGTGGTGCTGCCCGAGCAGCGCAACGACACCTCGGTGCTGCTGCGCAAAGCCGGCATCCGTGTCCGTCCACAACCGGTGAGCGTCCATTCCGAACCGGTCGCCGCGTTAGTCAAAGACCGCGCGCCCTACCGGGCTCCGGCCACCAAGACCGCACCGGCAGCCCCGGCCCCGCCTGCCCGGTCGCGGCGGCGGCCGCGGCGCCGGCCGCGGCGAGCGTGCCGCGGTGTCGTCGCGGCCGGTGCCCCACGGCGCTGAGACGCTATCGCTGCGAGGAGACTTTCACCGATTCCGGCTGAGGCGCTTCGCCGAATCGGGCCAGTGCCAGCGTCCCGGCGACGGCTACGACGAATCCCGCGGAAACCATCCAGCCAAGGCCCTCGCGGGTGCGGTCACCGAGCCACACCACCCCGACGAACGCCGGCGCGATCGTTTCACCGACCACCATCCCAGCAACGGCCGTGGTCACAGATCCGCGATGTAGCGCGGAGGTGAGTAACAGAAAGCCCACCGCCCCACCTGCTGTCACCGCGTACAGGGCAGGGTTTGTGTAGAAGGCGCCTCTGCCGGGATCGATCGGGTCGATCAGGCGCACGCCGACCTCGACAACACCGAAGCCGGTCCCGGCGCCGAGCCCCAAGACCAGGGCACGCGGGCGTCCGTCCAGTCGGCCCCCAGCGGCGCCGACGACGAATATCGCGGCGACCACGCCCAGCAGTGCCCAGGGGAGCCCAGCCGGTCCGGGCCGGGAGCCCTCCGGTCCGGCGGCGAGCCCGAGCATCACGAAGCCGACGCAGACCACACCCACGGCCGTCCACTCGGCCGACGACAACCGCGCCGATAGCACCCAGGCGGCCACGATGGCGGTGACGGCCAGCGACCCGGCCAGCGCCACGGCAACGACGTAGATCGGTACCAAGCGCAGCGCCGCAACTTGTAACAGAAAGCCGAGGCCGTCAAGGACAAAGCCCGCGAGATAGCGCCACTGCCGGACGGCGCGCAACAGCAGCACGGCGTCGACGCCCGAGCCGTTGCCGGCTGCCACCGACCGCACCGCCGCAGCCTCGAGCACCGATGCCGTGCCGTAACACACCGAGCAGCCCAGAGCCAGCACCAACCCGATCAGCACGGATCGACAATACTCAATGGTGGGCTCGTCCGGCCGCTCGTCACGGACGTCCGGGTTTTGTTTCAATTGTTTTGATTGGAGCGGAATCGGCGGTACCCTACGGGTATGCCCACCGCCGTCGCTCCCCTGGCCCGCGAGGTCGCCGAACGAGCCCGCCAAGACGCGGGCTTCGCCGAAGTCCTCGACGCCATTTTGGCCGCACCAACCGAACCGCATGGCAGGCTCGAAAGCATTGCCGCCCAACGGCTCAACGACCAGCGCCGTCGCACCCTGGTGCAAGACTTCGTCGCCGGCGCGCTGCCGACACCGAAAGTCCAGTCTCTGCTCGGGCTCGGCTCGCCGCAGGCGGTGCACCGGTTGCGCACCCGCGGCAAGCTGCTCGGCACCGCCGTCGGCAACCGAACCTGGTTTCCCGCTTGGCAATTCGACGGCGATCGGCTACGGTCCGACCTGCCACGGATCCTGGAGCTCCTGGCCCGGTTCACCACCGACCCGCTGGCCGCCGACCGCGTGATGCGGCTGACCCACGAGGAACTGGGCGGCACGTCGATCGCCGCGGCGCTGCGGCGCCCGCAGACCGTGGACACCGCCTGGCAGATGCTCAACGCCCTCGGTGGCTAAGCCCCCAGAGCTTCCGGCCGGATACCTGGCCGAGCTGGCGCCGACACGGCCGGTCGGGCTGCGCCGTCGTCGCATCAATGCCGGCACCGACATCTGGCGGATCGACGCCACCTCCCCGAAATCGTGGACCTGGGACGGGTTCCCGCAACCGCGCTACCGGTTCGACCCGGACAGCGGCACGTTTCGCACCCGCTACGGCGCTGGCACGCTCACCGGCGCGTTCCGGGAGCGCTACCGGCCCACCGGGCTGGTGATTCCGGCCGACCACACCGATCAGCACCTGGTGCGGCTCACCGCGAGCCGGCACCTGCTGGTGCTCGACCTGCGCACCGAGGCCAATCTCGACGCCCTGGGCATCGACGACCAGATCAGCACCGGCCAGCATCCCGACGTGTGGCAGACCTGCCACCGGCTGGTCGATGCGGCCCGGCGCTGGTGGACCGAACTCGATGCGATCGTGTTCCGGTCGCGCACCACCCCGGAAAGCTCGGTCAACTTCGCGTTTTTCGCGCTCGGTGCCTTCGCCGCTGAGTCGTGGCCGCTGCGGCAGCGCACCGACGTCCTCACCGATCTGGTGTTGCGGCACGGTTTCACCGTGAACTGGGTCGACTTGGGCCGCCGCTGGAGACGCCGAGGTTGACTGCCGTTGCCGTCGCGTTAGCGTGGAATGCGAGGCCAGCGCGATGCGACAACTAAGGAGACCGACGGATGCCGCGATCACGACCGGAAACGACACTCTGATGCACGCTATGGACGAGGCAGAGGTTCGGCGAATTCTCGATGTCGGGTTACGGCTTGGGGAGCTGCTTTTGGCCTGCCAGGCGGGAACAGCCGACGTCACCGCCACGATCATCGCAGTCACCACCGCCTATGGTCTGCCCGACACCCAGGTGGAGGTCACCTCGAACTCGATCACGGTCTCGGTCCCTCGGAAGGTGCCGGGCGCGCCGGTCACCGCAATGTACCTGGTGCAGTCGCGCTCGCTGGACTACACCCGTGTCCAGCTGGCCACCGATCTCGCCCAGCGCGTCGTCGACACCACACCGGAGCCCGAGTGGGTGCAGCAGCAGCTAGACACCCTGGAGCAGGCCGAACATCCCTACCCGCGCTGGGTCTCGACCGCCGGCCTCGCGGTGATGGCCGGCGGCTTTGCCGTGCTGCTCGGTGCGGTCCCGCTGGTAGCGGTGCTCGCAACGGCAACCACCGCACTGATCGACCGGGTCGGCCGCGTCCTCAACCGCTGGCGCCTGCCCTTCCTGTTCCAGCAGGTTGTCGCCGCCACGCTGGCCACCGGTGTCGCCATCGGCGTCACCGCCGCCGGCTGGGTGCCCAAAAGCACTTCGGTATCACCGGTGGTAGCGGCCAACATCGTGGTGTTGCTGTCCGGGCTGGCCATCGTCGGCTCCTTCCAGGACGCCGTCACCGGCTACCAGCTCACCGCCGCCTCCCGAATCATGGACATCGCGCTCTCTTCGGCGGGCATCCTGGTCGGCATCGACATCGCGCTGCACATTGGGGCGGCGTTCAATGTGCACGTCCAGGTGAGCCCCGAGTTGCCGGTCGCCATCTTCGGCGTGCCAGTGCGTGTGCTGGCCGGCGCCGTCGGGGCCGTTGGGGCGGCGGTCGCGAGCTACGCGCGGCCTCGGGCGGCGGTAGCCGCGGGCGGTGCGGGGGCCATCGGCTCGGTGATCTTCTTCGCGCTGCAGCTTGCCGGGACCGACGTCATCACCGACTCGTTCGTGGCCGCCGCCGCTATCGGTCTCGGGGCGGCCGTCTTCGCGTCCCGACTGCGGGTCACACCGCTGGTGATCGTGATGGCGGGCATCATCCCGCTGGTGCCCGGGCTGACACTGTTCCGCGGTTTTGTCGAATTGGTGCACGGTAGTTCGGCCGCCGGGGGAAACCTGGCGATAGCGGCCGGGATCGCGCTGGCGCTCGGCGCGGGCGTGGTGCTCGGTCCGCTGCTGGCACCGTCCGCCCAGCGCGAACTCGGCCGCTACCGCGATCTGCTTCGCGTCGGTTCGATGCGCCGCGCGGTCAGCACACGCCGCATACCACAACTCGCCGGCATCCGACTGCCGTCCCCACGCTGGACCTCCCCCCGCGGCGGGTGGCCGCCGGGATCACAGACATCCTGAACGAGTGCGCAAGTGCACCCACAGCTCAGCCATCGTGGTGACGGCGGTCCGGTCCCGTCGATAATGACCCGGTGGCAACGACCGAGCTGGTGTCGACATCACGGGAGTTCTCGGTGTACGGCCCCTCGCATCAGGCTGTGCTTGCGGTGTTTGCGCTCGGCGCCGTACTGCTGGTCTGGGTCGGGCGCAGGCAGACCGAATCGCAAGCCCGCGTCTTCGGTCGCATCCTCGGTGTGCTCACCGCCGCGATATACGTCGCGGTTCTGGTCTACTCGCTGTTCCCGCCTGCCATCGGCCGGTCGGTACCGCTGCGTTTGACGGATCTCGCGACCGCCGCGGCGGCCTACGCCTTGTGGTCGCAACGACACTGGCCGTTTGCGCTCACCTACTACTGGGGCCTGGTGCTGAGCACACAGGCGTTGATTTCGCCGGTTCTGGTGAGTCCGGATTTTCCGCACTACCAGTTCCTCGGTTTCTGGGCGATTCACCTGCTCGTCGTCTGGGCCGCCATCTATCTCACCTGGGGCCGGCGGATGCGGCCCGACTGGCGCAGCTACCGGATCACGGTTCTGGCCACGGTGGCATGGGCCGCAGTGACGTTTGCGTTCAACAGCATCGCCGGAACCGACTACGGCTTCCTCAACGGAAAGCCCGCCACCACAACCCTATTGAACATTTTGGGGCCGTGGCCGGTGTATGTTGTGACCGCGGCCCTGCTCATCCTCATCGTCTGGGCCCTGATGACCTGGCCGTGGGAGTGGACACGGCAACGATCCCCACTAGATTCGTGGTAATAGCACCCAAGCGGGAGACCAGATGCTGAGCACCATGCAGGACGGACCGCTGTCGATCGCCAAGCTGCTCCGGTACGGCAGCACGATCCACGGCGACGCCGAAGTCATCACCTGGACCGAGGGCGGTCCCCGCCGGCAGACCTACGCACAGACCGGGAAGCGATGTGCCCAGCTCGCGCACGCCCTGCGAAAGCTCGGCATCACCGGCGACGAACGCGTCGGCACGTTCATGTGGAACAACTCCGAGCACCTGGAGGCCTACCTGGCGATCCCGGCCATGGGTGCGGTGCTGCACACGGTGAATATCCGGCTGTTCCCCGACCAGCTGGTGCACATCGTCAACCATGCCGAAGACCAGGTCATCATGGTCGACGACACGCTGCTGCCGCTGCTGGCCCCGCACCTTCCGCGGTTCACGACCGTCCAGCACCTGGTGGTGCGTGGCGATCAGATGCCCGAGGCCGACATCCCCGAGGCGATCGCCGTGCACAGCTGGGAACAGCTCATCGCCGGCGAACCGGAAGACTTCGACTGGCCCGAGGTTGACGAGCACTGCGCGGCCGCACTGTGCTACACCTCCGGCACCACCGGCGACCCGAAGGGCGTCGCCTACTCGCACCGGTCGATCTGGCTGCACTCGATGGCGGTGTGCATGACCGACGGGATGGCGTTGCGACAGGGCAACGTCGCGCTGAACATCGTCCCGCAGTTCCACGCCATGTCCTGGGGGATGCCGTATGCGGCATTCATGATCGGGGCGTCGCTGCTGATGCCCGGCCGGTTCCTGCAGCCGGCGCCGC
>NZ_JBYCLE010000277.1:0-2525 GCF_057473765.1 Mycobacterium sp. TH-M106
AATGGGTTCCATCTATGCGGCCAGGCTCGCGGCCGCGGGTCACGACGTCGTGGCCATCGACCGCCACCGAGCCGACGTCGAGCGGATCAACCGGGACCAGGCCTCCTGACACGGTGACGGTTGTCGGCCCGTAATTTTGTGCTTTGATCTGCGAATTTCCCGGCGTGCCTCCGTGGAATTCCGCCCCTTATGCGTAAGAATAGATAGAGTCGAAGCGACAGGTTGGGGGCGGTGGACGATGACGGTGATGACCGCGCAACCGCCCCTGCCGCTGGCGCCCGAGAGCGCGCGTGGCATCGGTGCGTCCGCGGCGATCGTCGAAGACGATGACGGTGGTCGGGTCTTCGTGCACGGCAACCTGGTCTATGCCTGGGATGCCGGCGATACCGCGGGGCGCCGGTTCGCGGCGGTGTCGCTGGTGCGGATCAAGGCCGCTCCCCAGGTCGAGATTGCCGAGGCGTTCGCGGTGACGCCGGCTACGGTGCGACGCTGGGATGCCCAACTCAGCGACACTGGTGTGGCGGGATTGCTCGGCGAACGCAAGGGCCCCAGACGCAAGTCGAAGCTCACCGACGACACGATCGCCGATATCCGACGATTGCGTGCAGATGGGTTGTCCTACCGCGGTATCGCCGCCCGGATCGGGGTGTCGGAAGGCAGCGCCCGCAACGCACTCAAACCTACCGACAGTGACACCGACGGGCGTTGTGCCTCAACGATATGCGATGATGCCGACTCCCCAGAGGCCGCGCCGGAATCGGAACCGCAGACAGAGTCTGCGCAGCTGTCGGAGGCCAAGTGCGCAGCAACGACCTCCGGAGATGGCCTCGTATCGCCGGCTGCGGATCTGCCGGTGCTGGCCGATCCGGTACCGCGCTCCGGTGAGCGGGTGTTGGCGCGGTTCGGGCTGATCGGGTCGGCGCCGCCGGTGTTCGGTCCGTGTGCGCGGGCACCGTTGGCGGGGCTGCTGTTGGGGTTGCCCGCACTGGCGGGCACCGGGCTGCTCGAATGCGCCCACAGTGTCTACGGACAGCTGCCCAACGGGTTTTACTCGCTGGATGCGATGTTGTGCGAGGGCGTGTTTCGTGCCCTGATCGGCGAGGCCCGCGCCGAGGGCGCGGCCCGTATCGATCCGGTCGCCTTCGGTCGGGTGCTGGGGTTGGATCGGGCCCCGGAGGTCAAAACGATCCGCCGCAAGATCGGGTTGCTCGCCGATGCCGGCAAAGCCGGCGACTGGATCACCGCGATGGCACAACGTCATGTCACCGAGCGCCCCGAGCAGGCCGGTGTGTTCTATGTCGACGGGCATGTTCGCGCCTATCAGGGCACCCGCCGGATCGCCAAAACCCATGTGCCGCGGTTGAAGTTCCCCGCCCCGGCCACCGTGGAAACCTGGGTGACCGATGCCGCCGGGGACCCGCTGTTGGTGGTGATGGCCGAACCGGCGGCCTCGCTGGCCGGTGAGCTGCGTCGGCTGATCCCGCAGATGCGTGACCTCGTCGGCGACGGGCGCCGCGTGCTGGTCGGGTTCGATCGCGGCGGCTGGTCACCGGCACTGTTCGCCGATCTGGACGCCGCCGGATTCGATACCTTGACGTGGCGTAAAGGCAAAACCGTCGACATTGACCAACACGCCTTCGCCGAGCGCAGCCACACCGATGAGCACGGCCGCGTCCACACCTGGGCGCTCGCCGACACCGAGGTCAACCTCGACATCACCGACGGGTCCCGTGCCGGGCAGGTGTTCGCGATGCGCCAGATCAGCCTCTACGACAGTGCGCGTGAGCGTCAGATGCACATCTTGACCACCCGGCGTGATCTGCCCGCCGCCGAGATCCGCTACCGGATGGGATCACGCTGGCGCCAGGAGAACCACTACCGTTACGCCCGTATGCATTTCGACTTCGACTCCCACGACACCTATAGCGTCAGCGACGACGACCAGGCTCGGATGGTGCCCAACCCGGCCAAAAAGCCCGCCTACCAACAGGTCGAAAAAGCCCGACGGACACTGCATCTGGTCGAAACCACCCGTGATCGCGAACTGCTTACCGTGTCCTCACCGCCACCGGGAGCCACCACCATAATCACCAACACGATGATCGAGGCCATCAACGCCGAGGCCAACACCGCCCACGACGACCTCGACGCGGCACTGGCCGCGCATAAAGAGATCCCGGCCCGCCTACCACTGGCCGAGGTCAATCCCGGACAGCAAGTTCTGGACACCGAAACGAAACTGATCCACCACGCCATCCGCATCGCCGCCTACAACACCGCCCAATCCCTGGCCCGGGTGATCATCACCAACACCGGCTACCGGCGCGCCGACGACGAAGCCCACACCCTGATCCGCACCGCACTGGCCGGCTCCGGCGACATCATCCCCGATACCGCCACCAACACCTTGCACATCCGGCTCGATCCACTGCCCGCACCACGGCACACCGCCGCGATCGATGAGCTCTGCCACGTGCTCAACGACACCAACACCGTCTACCCCGGCACCGGCCTCACCCTGCGCT
>NZ_JBYCLE010000278.1:0-20392 GCF_057473765.1 Mycobacterium sp. TH-M106
CCACTCAGAACGAGCAAGCCCCGGCATCCTCAGTCCTCCTACACTCCAAGACCCGGGCACACCACAAGGCACAACCCAAAACCCAAGTCCACAACGGTCGATGGTGTGAACTATGCCACCGGGTTAACGACCGGATCACACCTGTTCCGCAGCGAGGAACGCTCGGACCGCAGACAAGCCGAGCAGCCGACGCCGCCGCTTTGAGCCGGCCGAGCCGACCGGTCACCGCCTTGTGCGTTGCCGCATTGAGTGTGATCGTTTTTCAGTAGTGATCACGGACAACCTGGTCGACGTCACGCAAGGAGTCAGACGTGGAAATCACCGGCACCTTCGCGCCGAGTACGGGCGCGGCCTCCGGACGGGGCTATCCCATCACGGTCGCGCACACCGCGCCGAAAGGCGGTGTCGTGACGACAGCCCCCGGAATCTTCGACACGTCGGTGACCGGCGGCGCTATCGGGATGGGAGCACAGTGACCGTTCATGAGCGGTGGTGCGATCAGCCGCCCGAGTCCCCAATCGTTGCCGAACTGGCCAAGACCACAACACAACCGGGGCCGAACCCGTCCAGCTGGCCGGGCCTGACGTCGTACCGGTTCACCTCCCCGCAACCGCCGCAGTGGGACGAAATTCACTCTCTGGCAATGTGTTTCGTAGCTCAAGGACGAAAGGCGCTCCGCACCAACGGCGTCGAATATCATTACGATCCCTTCAACTACGTCATACTCACGCGCGGCATGCGTTATCAAGCGGAGATATTGGAGGCCAGCCAGGCACGTCCGTTCCTGTCGCTGGTGCTGCAGATCGACCCCGGCGTCGTCCGCCGGGTTACCGCTGACCTGCGCGCCATCGCGCACCAACGGCACCGGGCATCCGATCCAAACGGCGCGGTTCTGGATGTTCGCATCTCACCCGTGAACCAACACCTCACCGACGCGATACTGCGGTTCCTGCGCGCGCTGGACAACGCCGGTGACCAGCAAGTGCTAGCGCCGCTGTATCTGCAGGAGATCGTGTGCCGGCTGCTGCAGGCACAGCAAGGCCACTGCCTGGTCGCATCAGCCGCCAACGACCTTGAGACGGATCCCGTCCGGGCGGCTATCGACTTCATCCACGGCAATCCGAACCGGCAGGTCACGGTGTACGAGCTCGCCGAACGCGCTTACATGAGCACGTCTACGTTCGCGCACCGTTTTCGCGAAGCGACCGGCATAAGCCCGTATCAGTTCGTCAAAAACACACGCCTCGAGTGGGCGCGCACGGCGCTCCTTGAAGGACACACGAGTGTGGCGGAGGCGGCCAACAGGGCCGGCTACGCGAACGCCTCCCACTTCATCACCCAATTCAAACGCCGCTACGGCGTCACCCCCCGCCGGTATGCCGACGAGCAGGCCCTCGCCGTGCCCCTACAGATTCGTGCGGCGAGAACGCTCGCCGGTCCAGACTCGGACTAGTTCCGAATCAGCCGCGCGAAGAACGGTTTCAACCTCAGGCCACAGCGTCGGCGACCAGTCGCTGCGCCAATGGTTCCGAGGAGGCCGGATTCTGGCCGGTGTAGAGGTTTCGGTCCACAACAACGAACGGGCCCCACGGTTCGGCCGCTTTGGAATACACGCCCCCTGCAGCCTTGAGGCGATCCTCGAGCAGCCATGCGGCCTTATCGGCGAAGCCGACGAGGTCCTCCTCGACATTGCTGAAAGCGGTGATCCGGTGGCCGGCGAACAACCAGTTCCCCGCACCGTCGACGGCCGAAAGCAACGCGGCCGGGCCGTGGCATACCGCCGCGACGGGCTTGCCCGCCTCGGCGAACCTGCGCACCAACGCACCGAACCCGCTCGAGACGGTCAAGTCTTCCATCGGGCCGTGGCCACCCGGCACGAAAAGAATGTCGTACGCGTCGGGGTCGACGTCTTCGAGCGGCGTCGACGAACCCAGCTCGTCAGCGATCGAGGCGAGGTAGTCGGCGATCCGCTGGCCCGCCTCGGCGCTGCCGTTATTCATCTCCGGCGTGTAACCGGCCTGGTCGTCGGTCGGAGTGACACCGCCCGGTGTCGCCATTGTGATGTCGAATCCCGCCTCGGTGAAGATCCGGTGCGAGGTAGCCACCTCCTCAGGCCAATACCCGCACGAATGCTTCGTCCCATCCGCCAGAGTCCAGTAATCGACACCCGTCAGCGCAAATAGCACCGATGTCATAGCAGAACAACACCTTTCGTTCGAGACACACCATCCGGGGCCCTGAGCCAGGTTTCCGGCACAACCAAGGCCTCCGCGCCGCTTACAGTTGCCATTACATGTTCCAGAACTCCGGCGCGCTCGAACTACCGATCGATCTGAGCGGATTGGACAGTAACTCGGCAGGAATGCCGCATCGCGGCACGAGTCCGGATTGCGGACCGGCTTCGCCGGACATGGGTTCAGGACCGGCGGCCAACGGTCAACTGCTCTTGGCTTACATCGGGCCGCTTTAGTTTTCGGCGCATATCGCTCATACCGGAAGAAGTATTGGACGAGGGTGTCGACCTTCTGCCTTGGGAGGCCGGGGCGCCACCGGTCCCGGGGTCGGGAACGACAATATCCTCCGACCCTGGGCGAGCTCGCGTCTCTGACGTGAGATCACGCCGCGCAGTGTCTGACTCATGGCGTTCCCCGGCCCTCGGTCGGCAACCAACCCGCGCGGACACCGGAAGCCGGTGAGTCATGTTGCCGGGCGCTGGTGGGCGGCTTCATCTGGACCCGGCCGTGACCCGCGCAACGTATAGGAAGTCATCGACAACGAGCCCATGGCAAACCCCTGCACCAGGACCTCGGCGGCCTCCCTGTCGTGCGCCGCCAGTCCGGCCAGGTAAACCAGGGGAATAAAGTGATCCGGCGTCGGCACCGCGGACGAAAAATATTGGTGTCCCTGCAAATCGAGAATATTTTCGGGATTAGTCGTCATAACGGCACGAACGGCGCCGTCAAAGGCCTGGGCCCACGGGTACCCTGTGTCGGGCCGTTTGCTGTCCATCCGGCCCAGGTTGTGTACCACGTTGCCGCTAACGATGAGCAAAACCCCACGCTCGCGCAGCGGAGCGAGCTTGGCGCCAAGATCGAAATGATACCGCAAGGGCTCCGCGGCGTTGATCGACAACTGCACCACCGGGATATCCGCAGCCGGATAGGCGTGCACCAACACCGACCAGGCGCCGTGATCGATTCCCCAACTGTCGCGGTCCAGACCCACCCACGTCGGCTTGGCCAATTCGACGATCTCGTGGGCCAATTCGGGGTCTCCAGGCGCGAGGTATCCCATAGCGAACAGCTCGTCGGGAAATCCATAGAAATCGTGAATCGTCCTGGGCTGCTTCATCGCAGTCACCACCGACGCGTTGATGTACCAGTGTGCGGAGATCATCAGAATCGATCGCGGGTATGGCACGCTCGCTCCGAAGTCGCGCCACGCCCGGGTGTAGCGGTTGTCGTCGACAGCGTTCATCGGTGTGCCGTGTCCGACGAAGGCCGCAGGCATGCGCGTCGGCCCAGCGGTTGTTTTCGAGGTCATCGGCAAACCCTTTCGCATCGTGGATATCCGCGAAGCTACCTCGACTCGGCATTACCGATGTCGGGCACCAGCGGCCCAACCTCGAGGATCGGTCGTCATCGTGGGCTCGCCCCCACGTTGTTGCCGGTGCCCATCCTTAGCTCGGGACCTTGGCCTGCAGCGACGCCAGGGCGCCCACGCTCCATCGGGCGAGTTCACGGGCCTCGTCGTGGTCGAGGGCGGCCGCGAAGATCTCGGCCATCCGGCGGTCGGTCGCCTGCTCCACCTCGTCGTAGCGGTCTTTCTTTCCCGCGCCGTCGGCGAATGGCTCAGGCCAGCCGAACATCGTGGTGTACTCGTGCCCCTTGTTGAGCATGTGTGCTTCCACCGGAGTGATACCGGAGTTGCAGAGAACGTTGAAATGCACCTCGGCCCGCAGCTCTCGCAACACGAACATCACCTGAAGCGCCCGCGCGGGTGCGTCGTTGGCCAGCCGCATAGTGCGCCAGCCGGCGTACAGCGGCATTCCCGCGCCCGGTGTGGCCGCGATGATCTTCTCCCCGAGTGCTGCGATGCGGTCCAGTCCTTCGGCGCCGGCCAGGTACTTGCGGGCAAAACCGGCTGCCTGCTCCCAGTAGAGCCTCGCCGCACCGGCCGCGCCGCGTACCGCGACGCCTTCCTCCCAGAGCGTGCACAGGAAGTCGGGCTCGAAGATCACGAACACGGAGCCGACGGTTACACCGCTGGCCTCCCCCAACACGCCACCGCGGCCGGCGACATATCCGGCGAGCGGGTTCTGGTAGCCAGCGGCCACGCTTTCGGCGAACGTCTCCGGGTGCAGCATGAACATCGTGATCGCCTGCTGGATGGGTGCCCCCGCGGCACGGGCGGCGTCGAACATGTCGCGATCGCTCATAGCTGTTCTCCTTTGTCGTGTTCTCGTTGTGGGTCCGAATGGATTGGCACCGGCCAACCCGGGCCCCGGTCTTCGGTCAGCCGACATCGGCCGGGATCGGTTTTTCGGGCGCGAGTTGGGGTGGGCCGGTCGTTTCGCTCTGTTTTCGGAGTTGCCTCCTGGTGAGCACTCCCAGCATGATTCCGTAGCCGACGACAAAGATGCCGACGGCGGTGAGCAGGGGCGCGAACACCGGAAGCGGAGGCCAGTTCGTGTCGGCGATCACGAAGTTCTTCTGCTGCCGTTCCAGTCCAGGAATGACATCGTCACGGAAGTAGTCCCTGATCGCCGTCACGCGAGTGGCCGGTGAGCCGTCGAAGCGGGTCAGCTTCTCGGCGCCAGGCACCTGCTTCCAGCCGTCGCTGACCAACCGCAGATTCGTAATGAGCTGATAGATCTTGGGAAATTTCGTGTCCAGGATCCGCCACATCTGGCCGGAGGTGACATGCGACGCGCCGGCCAGGTAGTCGATCAGCTTCCACCCCTCCGACACCGTGGCCGTGAAGGGCGCCCCGTCCAGCAGGTTGGCCGTGTGCGGGAAGTCCAGTGCCACCAGGTCGCGGACGTCCTTGCTGGGCACGCCAACCTTGCCGGCAATGTAGTTGACGAGCTTGGGGTATTCCTCGGTGATGCCGCCGTCCGGCGCGACCGCCGGTCCCAGAGAGTCGACGAAGATCGAGGCGAATTCGATGCCGGCACGATCGCCCTTGATTCGGTCCAGCGCGAAGACGGACCGAGTGTCGTTCAGCAGGGCCTGACCGCCGATCATCCGTGGGAACAGGTTGAGCCCGAGCACCAGCCCGACCACGGCGACGCCGACCACGGGGACGACCGCCCAGGCGAACCGCAGCGGATTGTTTGGCACTCCTCGCCAGGTCGCGACGACCATGGTGGTGCCGAAGAGGATCACAACGATGCCCAGGGCGAGCAGCAGGGGCGCGAGGAAGCCCACGCCGCCGCGAACGCCGAGCGGCCGGAAATTGGTTTGCTGGCGCTCGACGGGGGCGACCACCTCCTGGCTGAGGTAGTCCCGCAGCTGTGGCATGGTGCGCACCGGTGTGCCGTCGAACCTGGTCAGTTTTTCGGTTCCGGGAATCGCGCTCCAGCCCGCAGTCAGCTTCGGCAGGGCGACGCTGACCTGGTAGATCGCGGGGTAGTCCTTCTTGAGCAGTTCGGTGACCTGGTCGGGTGTCAGGAACAACACTGTGCCCAGGTAGTGGATCAATTTGGGTATCTCGAGGCCGACGTCGTAGAGCGGCGTCGAGGTCACGAAGCCGTTGAAATGCGGATAGTCCCTGCGCATCATCGCCGTGACCTCGTCGCCGGACTGCCTCGTCTGGGCGGCGATGTAGTCATAGAACTTGGGCCACTCAGCCGCGGTAGCGTCCTGGTACATGATCGCGTCACCGACGTTCGTTGCGGCCGAGACTATCTCGATGCCCCCGCGGTCACCCACGACCCGGTTTACGGTGAAAGCGGGGCCGAGGTCGTCGACCATGGATTGCGCAGCGTTGAGGCGTTGGAAGAGCTGCCACCACACCACGAGGATCACCACGATCACCCCGAGCACGGTCACGCCGGCCCACGCGAAGGTGAGTTTCCTGTTAGCCATGCGGGTTTGGCCTCCTTGTGGCTAGATCTTGGGTGTCAGGTCCAAAAAGCTGATGGTCGCCATGTTGGTCACAAGCCACTGAGCGCCTCGTTGTTTGAGGGTCAGTCGGTAACCCACGTACTTCAGCGAGGGGATGTTGTGGGTCAGCGGGCTGGTCGCCGTCGTGTTGGTCAGCACGAGTACGTCGGCATCGGGGCCGTGCAGCGATTCCACGGCCACCCCGACGACGTCGGTCTTGTCGGTCACCTGACCTTGTTTGTTGGGGACGACGGCCGCTTGAAGCAATGTGCGGTATTGCGCGCGGAAGTCGCCAGACAGATATTGGCCCGCCCGTTCGGGCAGGGTGTCGATGGTGTCGGGTGTGTATGTCCACAAAGTGGTGACCGCAGTAGCCGCGGTGCGCGCGATCTCTAATTTTGTTGCGGCAGTAGCACGGTCAGCCAGATAGGGTTGTAAAAGAGCGCCGGCGAACGCGGCCGAGCCGACGAAGAGCAAGACTGCCGCGGCGACCGCGCGGGCCAGCCAGGCGTCCAGCCGCCCCGTGCTGTCTCCAGTTTCGGGGTTCGGATCCGCCGGGCGGCCGGTTTCGGTGTCATCGAAAGCCGCCTGGGTTGGGACACCGACGTGGGCGCTCGGCTCGGTCAGATCATCGGCGTGAGTCTGCTGATCTTCCACCTTTGCCCTTCCTGTTTGGCTGTGACCACCCATCGGTTTTCGCGGTCGACCCGCATTTGGCCGTCCGGAGATTTCGAGGTGAACTTTGTGATCACGAGTACGTCGACGCTGCCGTCGTCGTTCCATCTCGAGACCCCGGCGTCCAGGACGGCGCCGGTGGTCGGTTCGGAGCGGGCCACCCCGATGAGGATCGCGTTCTGGTTCTGGCGGTACTGTTGTGCGAAATCACCCGTGGCTTGGGCCAAGATGCGATCGGTGTAATCGTTGGCGTGGAACGGGTCCGGTGAGGTGAATTCGGTCATGAAGGCCCGCACGTAGCCCAGCGCCGCGGCCTGCCTGATCGCCGTGCGCCTTTGTGTCTCATGCGAATTCAGATCAAGCGCGCATAGCGTTATGGCCGCCGCGGCGACGGCCGCGGCGGCAATCCCCACCAACGGCAGTCCCCAGCGCCGCCGTGCGCGGGGCCGTGAGGCACCGAACGGCTTGCAGCAGAAGGGGACCTCGCCCGGTGCGAACTTGCGGCGCGGACTCATCGTTGCGCCTTCGGCGGCTCCGGTTCGGTGACGACGGCGAGATCGTCGACACGCCATCGCGCTGCGCCCGACCCGACGAACGTCGCTCGCACCGAAGCGGTGATATACCGCTGGTTTGGCGGCGCCCCCCGCTGGCCCTGCAAAAACACCAGCATCGTCGCGCGATCGGCTGTGGAGGCCAGCACCGAACTGTCGGTCACCCAGTACTCGTTGCGCACCGGGCCCGCCTTCAGCGCCGCCTGCTGCAGGGCCGCCAGTTGCTCACGATATTTGTCACTGGCCAGGGACTGTGCGTAGTCGAAGTCGCCCCGGATGGTCTCAGGGCGGTAACTGAGTATCTGGGCGACCATGCCCGGGCCCTGGGCGGCGATCCGCGTCCCGGCGTCGGCGATCGATTGGTCGTCTTGGCGCACAACGAGATAACTGATCGCACCGCCACCCGCGCACAGTGACGCCGCGGTCAGCATCACCGCCGCAGCCAGACGGCGCACGCGGCGATCCTGGCGGCGCGCCTCGAGCAGCCGCGTCTCGGTGCCCAGCAGCAGGTCGGCGAGGGTACGCCGACGCGAGTCCCATAACGGCCAGAGCCATCCCGCCAGCAGCGGGGCGGTGTCCAGCACGTGGGCCAGGTCTCGCAGCAACAGGCGCCACCCTCCGACAGGCCCCCCGTTGCGGCCTAGGACCGCCACGCCGAAAACGGCCCGTCCCAGGCTCTGGCCGCCAAGGACCGGCAACAGCAGCCGGTTGAATGCCGTCCACAGGATCGCAACGGCGCCAACGCAACCGCACACCCACCACCACCCGCCGCGCAGCGGCACCGACAGCGCCACCAACGCCGCCGTCGACAGAACCGCGGCGCCGGGCACAATGTCGAAGGCCAGCGCTCCGGCACGTGCCGTCCAGGGCGCGGGGGCCAGCTCATCGGGTATGCCGATGAGTCCTGGTCGAGTATCGGTGACCGTCACTTGGCCACCTGGTCGAGCTGGGCGATCTTGTACTGGCCGTTCTCGCGGATCATCGTGACCCTGATCCGATAGCTGTTTTCCCGGTCGGCCATGCCATCTTGGGAAATCGTGGCGCGGAAAACGACCAACGCGACGATCGAACCGTCATCGTTGGTGCGTTCCACCGCGGCGTCCATGTCGGGTAGCCGGACATGGATGTTCTGCGCTTGATAGGCCTCGGTCAAAATCGCGCTATACCAGGCGGCCTGGACCTCGAATGCGCCGGTGGAGCACTCATCGAGCTTGTGTTGGCTGGCGGGCAGCGCGGCGGCGTCGGCGGGCTGGGTTGCCGCAAGGCAATCCTTGGCGGCGGCCACCGCCGCGGCGTTGGCGCTGCCGAGGGCTTGGCTGTCGCAATGAGCGCGCAGCGCCAGATACCCGCCGACAGCGATGCCGCCGGCCAGCAGCGTCAGTCCAGCCGCGATCCCGGCCAGCCATCGGCGCCTCCGGCGCGATGCGCCACCATCGGCGGTGGCAGGCGCGACATCACCGGAAGTCAGCCGAGCGGAGCCAGCATTTGCTTCCATCCGTCGTCTCCTGTTGCGATCGAATTCTGCACGGAGTAGCGCACGCCGTCGGGCCCGGTGATCTCGCCGGATTGGGTGCTCAAGGCCGCACCCGGTGGCTGCGCCGGTGCGTAGACGCACGGGTTGGGCTGTTGGCCATTGCAGTGCACCGAGCCCGACCCCGGTCGCGACAGCGGATCACTGACCGGCGGCGGGGTGCCCGGAACCCTGTCCGCGGGGGCCGGATTGAGCCCGGTATCCAACGTTGGTGCCGGGATCACCTGGCCGGGTTTCACCGGTTGGTCGCAGCGCGCGGCCGGTGCCGGGCAGGTCAGGATCTGGTTCGGGTCGCCGTACCACGGGTTGGTGCCCGCCGGGACGTAGGGCTTGCCGCTGCGGCAGTCCAACGGGTTGGCGGCGCGACGTTCCGCGGCATCGACGCAGGGGATGTTGCGCGCCCCGCGCACGGCATTTGCCGGTGTCTCCTGGGGGATCTTGCAGTACGTTCCCGACGGCAGCGCGGCGATGCTGGTATCGGCCGGAGAGCGCCACTGGGAGGCCGGGACGAACCCGGTCAAACACGGTGGGGGCTGGTTGATCGCCAGCCCGAGATCGATGTGGGCCTCCCCGGGAAACGCCAGCGTGGTCGTCTGAGCGACAGAAGCGACCTGGGGCAACAGCACCAAAACCTGCTCGACGCCCTTGTGGTAGCGCAACAGCAACCCGGCAACGATCTCGAGGTTGGCCAACGTCTGCGGCAACGAGTCATGCAGATCGCCGACGACGTCGTTGGCCCTGTCCAACGTCGGTGCCGCGGCCGCCAGCACGCTTCTGAGCTGTGGATCGGTTTGGGAGGTCTGGGCGGCCACGATGTTGAGGTTGTGTACCCAGCGCCTGATCTGTTCGCCTGAGGCGGCCTGACTGTTCAGCAGCGGCGCCGAGTGCGCGATGATGTCGTTGATATCGGCGGAGTTGGCCGCGAAGTCCCCGGCAAGGGCTTGCGTCGAGTCGACAAGCCGGTGCAGCGCCGGGCCCAGACCGCCCACCGCCTTCGACGTCTCGTCCAGCAGCGAGGCGATCTTGTTCTTCGGCAGCGCGGCCAAGCCACGCTCAACAGCGTCCAGGGCCGTCCCGATCTCGGCGGGCACCGTGCCCTTGGTGATGGTTTGCCCCGGCAAGAAGAACTTGCCCGGGTTGGCGTCGGACAGCAGGTCCAGATATTGCTCGCCGACCGCCGACACCGAATGCACGTTGGCCGAGGCGTCGATCGGGATCTTGTAGCGATCCTCAATGCTCATCGTCACCTGCACGCCGGTTTTTGTCGGCGCCACGGCGGTGACCTTGCCGACAGTGGCGCCGCGGTAGGTGACGTTAGCCGTGCGGTACAGCCCGCCCGAGGCGGGCAGATCGGCTTTCAACGTGTACTGGCCGACCCCGGCCAGCGACGGCAGTCGCAGGTAGTAGCCGCCCAGGACCACCAGCGTGACCACCGTGAGCGCCGTGAACATGATGAGTTGTTTTTTGACGAACCGGGTGACCATGACTCATTGACCTCGTTCGACCAGCGGCCCGCCCGGCACGTTGTTCGGGTTCGGTGTGAACCGCACGTCGGGGATCATGGTGGCGGGGTCGCGGCCCCAGGCCTGCTCGAGTGCGCGCAGCGATCCCGAGAAGCCGGTTCCGCTGAGAAGTCCGTTGTCGAGGGCACTGAGGGTGAGATCAACGTCGAGGGAGGTGTTGATGAAGTCGCCCCGAAACGCCTTGGGGACGGCGTCGATGTCAAACGGTGCGGTTAGCGCCACCTTCAGCGCTGGCACGACAAACGGCGCCGCTCGGACCAGCTGCGCGAGCGGGCGCTGCAACGACACCAGGTTGCGATGCAGACTGGTTTGTGACGACCCGACCGTCTGCGCCGTGACGTCGCTGAACCGCCCCAGCGCCTCGACCGCGTCGATCACCCGGGCGCGGGAATCCGTCAGATACTTCGCCAACGGCGCCAGCGACGTCAGCGCCTCGTTCAGGGTGTCGTTGTGCGCCGCCGCCATGGCCAGAATCCGGTCGGCCGAGTCGATTGCGTGCGTGATGTCACCGACCTGCGCCTCCAGCTTGGCGGTGAACGTGTCCAACTTGTTCAGCAGGGCGCGGATCTGGTCGGCCCGCCCGTTGACGATGCTGTAGGCCTCGTTCTGGATGACCTCCAGATTTGCTACGCCCCCTCCACGCAGCAATGTCGCGATGCTGGCCAGCGTCTGCTCGGTGGTGGGAAACGCCGAGGAGTTCTTCAATTCGATCGTGTCGCCGTTGCCCAGCTGTCGCGGCGACGGGTCCTGGGGCGCCGCAAGTTCCAGGTGCTGGGTGCCCAGCAGGCTGGTCTGGCCGATCTTCGCGGTGGCGTTGCGCGGCAGGCGAACTCCCCTCTGCAGGTCCAACGTCACGACGGCGACCCAGTTCTTCATCGCTATCGCACGCACCCGCCCGACGTCGACGTCGGCGACCATCACTTTGCTGTTGGGGGTCAGCGCCAAAGTGTCAGGCATCTGCACAAAGACCGTGTAGGAGCCCCGCCCCGAGCCCGGGCCTCCCGGAAGCGCCACGTTGGCGATGCCGCGCCATTGTGCACATGAGCTCAGCACGATCGCGAGGGTCAGCACGGCAAATACCCGCCAGCCGGCGCGCCGGATCGGGCGCGCCGCGCCTGCGCGGTTCACTGTCCCACCCCCGTCGGCGCGTCCGCGGGCAGCGGCGCCGCCACCGGTGCAGGGGTGGGCGGAACCGGACCCGGGATCACCTCAGGCTGTGGCGCCGGCGGCGGTCCGGGTTGCGGATACCACGGCGGCGGGGCCGGGCTGTGCTCGTCGTGGGCATCCGGCGGGCCGGCCATCGTTTGTCCCGCCTCAGGTGGCGGTGCGTCCGGCCCGCCTATCAGCTCGCCGACCGACTGTGGCGTCAACAGGTTCGCGGTGGCGGGCCGGACCTGCAGCCCCTGCATTCCCGGCGCTGTCACCCACCCCGGCACGAAGTTGCCGTGCGAGAACGGCGTGTCCGGCGAGAAGATTCCCGGCACGGTGGTGTCCTTGTAGCCCGGCGGTGGCTGCAGGCGGGGCTCGGAGTAGGCGATTTCTTTGGGCTGGGTCTCGGCGGTGCTGAACGGCATCAGGCCGAATGGCAGGTAGTTGAACTTCATCGCGTCCAACACCGGCGTCAAATATTGGGCGCACAGCTCGGCGGAATCCTGATACCCCAGCCGGCTGCCGGCCTGGATCGAGCTGCAGATCAGCTGCAACGGGTTGGCGAAGTTGGTGACCGCGGGGATGATCGTCAGCGCGCCGTGGCTGGGGTGGTAGGCGTTGTTGGAGTTGGTCGCGAATGTCGGGAACACGTGCAGGAAGGTTTCCAGGTCGTTGGCCGTGCCCGGCTGCTGAACAAGCGGGGTAGTCGCCTCGGAGAGGTTGTTGACGTCGCGCGTGAGCACCTGGCCGTTGTCGTCGAGGAACTTGTGCAAGATGGGCAGCAGCGTGTCGAGTCGCTTGACCGCGTCCGCGACCTCGTGATCGTTCGGAGTCAGGCTGGACGTGAGCTGCGCCAGGTTGCTGTTCAGCGACAGCAGTTGCTGTTCGTTGATCTGCAGCGCGTTGAGGAAGGTGGCCAGACCGCGCAGCACCGCGAATGTTTCGCCGCGACTTTCGTTGAGCGCCGACAGCGCGGCCGACAGACTGTTCAGTGATTTGTTGATCGCATCGCCCTTGCCGGCCAGCCCGTCGGCCAGCGATTCGATGGTGTCACCGAACGGGCCTTTGGGCTGGTTGGGTGTGGGGCCCAGCGCGGCCACGGTCTTGCTGATGCTGTCGCGCAGTTGGTCCCATTCCACCGGCACCTGGGTGCGCTCAAGCGGGATCACCGTGTTGTTGGTCAGCACCGGGCCACCGTTGTAGGGCGGTTCCAGCTGGATGCTGCGCGAGGCGACCAAGGTCGGGTTAAGGATCACCGCCGACGCGTTGGCGGGCACCTTGTATTTGCTCTGGTAGTGAAACGTCACCTTCATCTTGTCGCCGGCCGGCTCGACCTTGTCGACAGAACCCGCCGATACACCCATGATCGTGACCTCGTCGCCCGGATATAGCGCGTTGGCATCCGCGAAAAAGGCGACAATCGTGTTGGTCGTCATCAAGCGGTACACCCGCCAGCCCGCGTAGCCGCCGGCCAGGGCGACAACGATCGCCAGCGCCGCAACGATGACCGACCTTCGGCGAAGACCGCGAACGGTGAACACAGTGCTCAACGGTCACCTCCTGTATCCGGCGGGAAAGGCGGCAGCGGTGCCAGCGGCTGGGTTCGGGCACCTGGCGCCGCGTCAGGCGGCAACGGCACCGGTGTGCCGGGAAGATTGGGCACCGGCTCACCGGGACGGTCGGCAACGGCAATCCCGGGCAACGGGGGCACACCATCGGGGTTGGGCGGCGAGGCCGCCACATCGACCGGTGCCGGGAAACCGCCACCGCCGAACGGGCCGATGCCCAGGCCCGCGCATGGCAGCGGATTGTCTGGACGTGGCAGGCTGTCCGCCGCGGGCGTGTAGGCGCACGGTGAGCCGGGCGGCACCGCCGGACTCGGATGGTCCGGGGTGCCTTCCAAGACCGGCGGCGCCGGGGGCGGTGCCCCGTTGGGCAGGCGGGTGCCGTTGGGGTCGGGCCACTGGAACGCCGGCAGCCCCGCGCTGCGCCAGAAGTTCTCCGGATCGATGCCGCGCTTTTTGAACGCCGCATCAACCCACGGCTGAAGCACTTGATAGGGCACCAGGTTGAAGATCGCCGCCTTGACGTAGGGCCCCGACGACACGATTTCGGACAACGATGCTACGAATTTGCCGAGCTGACTGACCGTGTCGACTAGCTCATCCTTGCGTTTGACCAGCACGTCGCTGACGACGTTGACCTGCTTAAGCACCGCGTTGAGGTTGGGGTTGTCGCTGATCAGCCCGGTGACCTGTGCGGCCACCGCTTGCACGTTGCCCAGCAGAGTGCCGATGGCCTGTGACCGCTGGTTGACCGCGGCCAACAACGTCTCCGCGTTCACCAAAAGCCGGTTGATCTGCTCACCGTGGACGCCCAGCACGCCAGCCACCTTGCTGACCTCGCCGATCAGATGCTGGATGCGCTCATCGCGCTTGCCGACGACGTCTGCGAATCTCTGCACCCCGTCAAGGGCGGCGCTCAGATGCGGGTAGGTTTGCTCGATCGTCTGCGACAGCACGCGCAGCGATTGTTTGACGGTGTTGACATCCCAACCGGCGGCCGCCTTGGTGGCATCCAGGAACGCGTCGTAGACCTGGTAGGGGGTCGTGGTCTGGCCCAGCGGCAGCGTCGCACCCGGACGCAGCGCCTGCTGCCCGCGCGGTTCGATCTCGAGCACCTTTTTTCCCAGAATGGTGTCGGTACGCACCGATGCGCGGCTCTTGGTGCCCACGCTGTTGTCGCCGAGGGTGAATCGGACCACCACGTGCCCGGTGGCGATCTTGATCTGCTGGACGGTGCCGACGTCCATGCCCGTGATGCGGACCTTGTCGCCGGCGTGCAGCCCACCGGAGTCGCTGAATTCGCCGTAATAGCGCGGCTTCGCGAACAGCATCGGGACGCTGGTGAAGCTTTGGCCCACCGCGGTGGCCAGCACCGTCAAGGTGATGGCCATGATCCCAATCCGGACCCGGTTCGCCGGTTCGAGCGCCCTCATTGCGGTGTGCACCTTCCGGTCGGCTGCTGTGTTAACCGAACCTTGCGCACCGGGCCGCCGGGCTGCAGGCCGTTGAGCGTGACCGTGATGTCGCACAGGTAGAGATTGATGAAGTCGCCGTAGGTGCCGGCGCTGCGGCCCAACAGCGTCAGCGCCGTCGGCAGCTTGCCCAGCAGATCGTCGAGTTGACCGCGTTGGTCGACGAGCGGCTGCAGCACGCCCTGCGCCGAGGAGACGGTCGTGCGCAGCAGGGGCCGATTGTCGGTCAACAGTTCGGACAGCTTGCCGGTGGCGTTGCTCAAGTTCGCCACGCTGCCGGCCAGGGGATCAGCCTGATTCGACAGCCCGGTGATCAGCGTCTCCAGGTTGATCACGGTCGCGTCGACGTTGCCAGCCTGCTTGATGATCGAGTCCAGCACGGTGTTGAGATTTTTCACGACCGAGCCGATCGCCTCGTCGCGGTCGGCCAGTGTCGAGGTCAATCGCGCGGTTTGATCGAGGATGTCGTTGATGGTGCCGCCCTGACCCTGGAACACCGTGATGATCGCCGAGGCGATGGCGTTGACCTTCTCGGGGGCCAGCGCGCGAAACACCGGCCGAAATCCCCCGATCAGCGCGTCGAGATCCAGGGCCGGTTCAGTGCGGGCCAGAGGTATCAAGCCCCCCTGGGGGAGCACCCGGTCGGCGCCCTCGCCGGTACCGCGCTTGAGCTCCAGATAGCGCTCACCGATGAGGTTGGCGTAGCGGATCTGAGCCGTGGTCGACTGATACAGCGGCAGCGACCGGTCGACGTCGAAGTCCACCCGAACCCGCTTGCCGTCGTCGACCAACCGCAGGTGTTTGACCTTGCCGACCTCCACCCCGGAAGCCCGCACGAACTGGCCCGCCCGCAACCCGCTCGCTGAAGAGAACTCGGCGGAATACCCGACGGCGTTTTCGAAGCGCACCTGACCGAAGACCACGATGGTGATCGCGGTGAAGGCCAACAGCACCGCCGAAACGGCGGCGAGCTTGATCGCGCTTGAGGTGACTTTCATGGGTTGATCGTGTTCTCCCCCATTTGGCGTCCCCACACGTATTCATTCGCCCACGGTGTACCGATTTCGAAGTGGTTGTAGGGGGCGATGCTGGCTCCGGTGTCCAGCAGCAGGGCAGGTGCGGGCCACAGTTGCCGGGTGATCGTCTGCCAGCAGCCGGGCGCACCGGCCGGACCGCCGCGCGCGTTGACCCTGGGCAGGTTATCGGGGAAGACATACGGGTTGGTCCCTCCGACGACCTGGGTGTGCACCCGCAGCGAATACCCGTTGCCAAGGCCCTCAGCCACCGCCACGGCAGGGGCCACCTGCGCGGCGTTGCGTATGGCGCAGAACAGTTCGGGACTGTAGGTGTCGAGCAGCTCGCTGGTCGGTGCCAGCGCAGCCAGCGTCTGCACCAGGTGTGAGCGACTCCGATCCACCACGTCGGCGCCGGTATTGGCGAATCCGATAGCCGCCAGCAGCGTCGCGTCCAAGTCCTTTTGCTGGTCGTTGAGTGTGCGTGCCGTGGTCGTCACGTTGGCCAGGAGGCTCCACAGATCCGGGGACACCCCGGCCACGGTGTCGGCTACCCGCGCCAACTGCCGCACGTCGTGGTTTAGCAGGTCCATTCGCGAGTTGAGGTTGTCGAGGACCTTGTTGTCGTTGACCAGGGATGCGCCGAAACTGTCTCCCAACCCCGACAGGGCCTGAGCCGCCCCGCTCAACGTCAGGTTCAACTTGACCGGGTCCACCGACTTCGCGATCGACATCAGCGTCTGAAACACCGTGTTGATCTCGGTGGACACCGACCTCGCGTCGATCACGTCGGCGCTGGTGATCGGGGCACCGGGATTCTTCGGCGAGGCCAGCGCCACGTACTTGCCGCCGAACACCGTGGTCGCCTTGATCGCGGCATCGACGTTGACCGGGATCAGTTGCGCATACTGCGGCGACACGTCCAAGGTGAACTCCGCCGCCGGCTTGCCGTCGCGCTCGATCTCGCTGATGTCGGCCACCTTGCCAATCTCGACCCCGTTGTAGGTCACCTTCGACCCAGGACCAACCAGCAGACCCGCCCGGTCGGAGACCAGCGTCAACGTCTCCTTGGCTGTGAAACCTCCCCCGAACTGCACGAACGCCGCCACGGCGACGAGCGCCAGTACCGCCACCCCCAGAGCGCCGGCGATCTTGTACCGAGGGCTGCCAGACCCGTTGTCGGTGAACTGCGTCGTCACGGCCGCTACACCGTCAGGTTGAAGTTGGGGTCGACACCATAGAGCGCCAACGACGCGAACATGGCTACGATCACCACGGCGGCCAGCGAGAAACGCATCGACCGGCCGACGGCCATGCCGACACCGACCGGCCCCCCGGCCGCGGTGTAGCCGTAGTAGCAGTGCGTGATCATCACGATCGCCGCGATGACCACCGCCACCGCAAACGACCAGAACACATCCTCGGTTCTTAGGAAGGTGCGGAAATAATGGTCATAGGTGCCGGTGGACTGCCCGTAGACCACCGTGGTGACCAACTGCGGGGACAAAAACGCCATCACCATCGCCAGCGCGTAGAGCGGCAGAATCACCACCGCCGCGGCGACGATCCTCGTCGACGCCAAAAACGCGACCGAGTTGACACCCATCACTTCCAGCGCGTCGATCTCCTCGCTAATGCGCATCGCCCCCAGCTCCGCCGTGGCGCCGGCGCCGACCGTGGCCGCCAGCGCGATCCCAGTCACCACCGGCGCGGCGATACGCACATTGACCAGTGCGGCGAAGAACCCGGTGAAGACCCCAACGCCGATATTGCCTAGCGAAGCGAATCCCTGGATGGCGACCAGCGAGGCGCCCGACAATGTCACGAACGCGACGATCGCCACGGTGCCGCCGACCACGGCCAGTGCCCCAGTACCCATGCCGATCTGAGCGATCAGCCGCAGCGTCTCGGAACGGTAGCGACGCAACGTCAGCGGGATTTCGCCGACGCTCAGCAATGTGAACCACACCATCCGGCCAAAACGGTCCAAGGCCCGGCCGGGAAAACCGGCGAAAGTATCAAAGCCGGCGACCGTCCGGGGGAAGCGGGCGCGCACCACCGCCGCGTTGGCCATGTCAGTGTCCCGTCCCGAACCGCACGCCGATCGTCGTCAGGATGACGTTGATCGCAAACAGGGCGATCACGCACAACACGACGGTTTCGTTGACCGCGGTGCCCACCCCCTTGGCGCCACCCGACACGGTCAGACCCCGGTAGCAGCCGACGAGCCCAGCGATCAGGCCGAACGAGACGGCCTTGATCGCCGCAATCACCACCTCGGGCAGGCCCGTCACCAGTGTCAACGTAGACAGGAAAGCCCCGCCCGAGACGTGCTGAAGGTAGACACTGAACAAGAAACTGCCGACCAACCCCACGAGGATTACCAGGCTATTGAGCAAGCTGGCCACGAACGTCGCCGCGAGCACTCGGGGGACCACCAGTCGATGGATGGGATCGATGCCCATTACCTCAAAGGCGTCGATCTCTTCCCGGATGGTCCGCGCGCCCAGGTCGGCGCAAATGGCGGTCGAGCCTGTACCCGCCACCACCAGCACCGTGGTCAGCGGACCCAATTGCGTGACAGCACCCAACGCCGCACCCGCACCCGAAATATCGGCCGCACCGAACTCGGCCAACAGCAGGTTCAACGTGAATGTCAACAACACGGTCAGAGGAATCGCGGCCAAGATCGTCGGCACGAAGGTCACACTCAGCAAAAACCACGACTGCACGATCAGCTCGCGCCATTGCACCGGCCATCGGAGCAATGCCTTGCCCGTCAGCGCGCACATCCGGGCGAAGCCGCCAACCATCGCCAACGGCGACTTCAACTGGCCTCCGACAAAGCTTGCTAAGCCCGCCGAGGCCGTCATCACTGTCCCGTCACGATGTTGCGGCCGACACGAAGAGACGGGTGCGCTCGCAACCGGCGGATTGCGTTCTCGGTCATGGTTGGTCCTGGTAGAAGGCTTCGAGGAAGTCCAGGGGTTGTATGCCGGCGGTGGTGGGGGTGGCGTCGGTGGGGAGCAGGTGGCCGTTGTGTCGGATGCGTAGTGGTTTGTTTTGTGGGGCCACGCGCCGGTTGACCGAGTGGTGGGCGATCTTGGTGGCGACTACCTCCATCGTGTCGTCGCTGTCGATGGGTACCAGGTTGAGCACGAAATCGCCGGTGACACACCCTTGCACGGGCAGCAACGCCATCACGGACTCCTTTCTGGGCAGATGGTTTAGGGGGCAGACACCGACGCCGGTTCACGGGCCCAGGCGTAGTCGGTGGCGTCTTGACCGGCCTCGGCCGGCGAGATCCCCATATAGGCCAGCGCCCCATTGAGGTCAGGCGGCTGGATGTGACCGGCCAAAAACCGGTCCACGATGCCCAGATGTCCCCGATAACGGGCCGGGTTAATGGTGAACACCCACCGGCACGGCTCCGAACAAAAGACGTAACGGCGCCCCTGATAGTCCAGGATCACCGGTGCGGGCGAATCCCGATAACCCGCATCAAAACCCGCGGGCGTGCACACCGGGATATGACACATGTTGCACACCATCGGCAATGTCTCGGGCAGCGTCTGGGCGATATTGCCCGCCCGCACATTCTCGGTGATCACATCCCAGTACTTCCCGAACGAGTCGTTCCAGCCCGGATACTTCTCCTCGAGCCAGTCACGCTCACGCGGCGACACCCCCGCATCGGGGTTCCACCACACCGTCGGCCGCCAAAACCACACCCCCAGGTGATAGGCGTGATGCAGCCAATTCAGCTCCTTTTGATAGTGGTCATCCCAATACCACGGCTTTTCCAAACCGAAGTCGCGGAACTGATCCACAAACTGCTTGTTGATCCACTCATCCATGAACTCTTTGAACGAGTGCCGGCGATGCTCCAACGGGGTGTAATAATCCATCGACAAACCCGTCAACAGCGCAAACACCTTCCACGCCCGCCAAAACATGTGATCCATCAACTTCTGCGCCGCATCGGCGCGCCCGTTGCGCATCAAAATCTTCAACGTCGGCTCACCCTGCTGCGCGTGACGGGCCTCATCAGTCTGAATCGAGGAGATCAACGCACTGAACTCCAAATCCCCCACACCCATCGCATCCGCAGCCATCCCCAAAAACTGCAGATTCGTAAAACCCGTCTCAAACGTCGACGTCAACTGAATCGCCGTAGACACCGCATCATTCGCAGTGAACATGTCATCAAACAACGACCGCGCCGCAATCACACCCCACTCATTGGTATGACACGCCTTATGCGCCCAATCCGCCCGCGGCTCCTTAGGCAACAACGTATACGGCATATACGTCTGAATCTGCCCATGCCGTATCTCATCCAACATCCCGTACGTCGCCATATTCCGCCACGCCGCAGCACGCCCGAACCGCGCCATCCGAGACTCACCGATACTCGCCAGATACTCCGGCACCGCGATCGCCCCATAATGCGCCAGAATCGCCGCCTTCCACCCCGGATCAAGCTGCTCATACAACTTCGACCGGTTCACCACCGCATTCACCGAATACACACTGGCATCCTTACCAGCCTGAATATGCACATACTCCGGGAACGTGATCTTGTACGGCTCATCCCAAGTCCACCACTGCTCGGCCGGAATACCGAAACTATTCGACAACTCCTCCGGGAACACCTGATCCTCAGTCACATACGACAACGACCAATTCATATCCCGCGTCACGTCATACCACTCAGAACGAGCAAGCCCCGGCATCCTCAGTCCTCCTACACTCCAAGACCCGGGCACACCACAAGGCACAACCCAAAACCCAAGTCCACAACGG
>NZ_JBYCLE010000279.1:0-1619 GCF_057473765.1 Mycobacterium sp. TH-M106
TGATGTAGAAGGTCGGTTCGGCCAACCCTTCCGGATGCGGCCAGTCCGAGCCGTACAGCACCTGATCCACACCGACCAGGTTGACCAGATCGTCGATCCCGTCCTCGAAGAACGGGCTCACGTGGATCCGGCTCTTGACCATCTCGACAGGGTCGCCGGGGAAGGCTTCGGGGGCTTTGCGGTAGACCTCGGCCAGGCCGCCCAGCAACGGTGTCATCCACTTCGAACCGGCCTCGACGATGGCCACCTTCAGCTTCGGGTGGCGGTAGAGCGCCCCGTGGATGACCCACGACCCCACCGAGTCCTGGATCGGCCGCCACTCGTTGAGGATGCCCATCGCGTTGGTCTGGAACGGCAGCATCTCCTGCTCGGCGCCGTCCCACTCGGAGGTGTAGCGGGAGTAGCCGCTGTCGCTGGAGTGCATGCCGACCAGCACGTCGTGTTCGACGACCCGCTCCCAGAACGGGTCGAACTCGGGCACCGCGAACGACCGGGGCCCACGGAAACCGGGGACCGGGGCCGGGCGGACCAGGATGCAGCGGGCGCCGCGCTTGACCGCCCACTCCAGCTCCTCGATCGCCTTCTCGACGATCGGCAGGGTGATCACCGGGGTGGTGAAGATGCGGTTCTGGTAGTTGAAGCCCCAGACCTCGTCGAGCCACTGGTTCAGCGCGTGGATCAGGACGTGGATGGCGACGGGGTCGTCGCGCAGCCGCTCCTCGATCAGGCTGGCCAGTGTCGGGAACATCAGGGTGCGGTCCAGGCCCAGCTCGTTCATCTTCTCCAGGCGCGGGCCGGGCTCGAAGAAGGCCGGGATCGCCCGCATCGGCTCACCGAACAGCTCGCGCTTGCTCTTGCCTTCCGGGTTGCCGTACTTGAAGTACTCCTCCCAGGCGCCCGGCCGGGCGACGACCTCGAAGGTCGGGTTGGGGATGTAGTTGCTGATGTGCCCGCGGATCGCGATCTTGGTGCGCCCGTTGACCTGCACGTACTGGACGAAGTCCTTGTACTCCTTGGGCAGGAATTTGGTCAGCGCTTCGGGCGGCTCGTAGAGATGGTTGTCCGCGTCAAAGATCGGGAACGGGACGTCTTCCCGATGCGACAATTGCCCCATGGAATCCTCCTTCTTGATTTGTGAGAATATTATTCTCTCAATTGCCGCACCGCAACGGCGCCCCCTCGACGGGTCGGCGACGGCGGCGGTCAGCAGCTCGCGACGATCTTGAACGCGGCGGATGCCGGTTCGTTCGGTTTGTCGGTCTTGTACCCGTTGGCGGTGCCGGTGATCGTGAACCTGTCACCGCTGAAGCTCATGTCGGCGCTGCCTCCGTCGCCTTGGGAGTACATGCCGGTGAAGCCGCCCACGTTCTGGATGCGCACCGACATCGTGGTGAGCGGCTGCGCGTGTTCGTCGACGACGATCTTGGCCCCGGCGAAGTCGCCGCCGATCTCGATCGTCCGGTACCACTCCTGCTGGCGGCACTTGACGACGGGAATCTTCGCGGCTTTGCCGTCCACGGACACCGACGCCGATCCCGAGAGGGGAGCTCGCGGACGCGCGGTGCAGGCGCCGAGCCAGGCCACCGCCACTACTGCCACGACTACCGCGACGATTCGAT
>NZ_JBYCLE010000280.1:0-3069 GCF_057473765.1 Mycobacterium sp. TH-M106
CCTGCACCACTGTGGGCCTCCTCCGGCGAAACAACAGCTCAGAGCCTATTTCATCTGCGTCGGGCTGACAGGATTTGAACCTGCGACCACTTGACCCTCAGTAAATAGCGGTAGCGCATACACGCAGGTCGCCAGCGGTTTCCGGCGTCAAGAAGCGAGGCATGACGTTCACTGACGCGCAGGTCGTTCAGCATCGCGCATGACGTGCGGTCCCAAAGTGGTCCCCGCAACCGCGCCTAACAGAGTGCGGGAATCATTTCTAGCTGATATCAGTTCTAGCTGATAGAATCGCCGACGTGCGGAAGTGGGAGGTTGATCTAACCCTCATTGAAACATGGATCGACAGCCTCGACGACGAGGAGTACGACCACCTGATCGCGGCGCTGGAGCAGTTGGAGGAATACGGACCGGTTACGCGCCGGCCATTCGTGGACACCCTCGAAGGATCGGCGCACCCGAACATGAAGGAACTCCGACCTCGCCCCACCACGGGTGGAGCCCACATCCGGGTGCTCTTCGCCTTCGACATCCAGTCCCGAGCGATCATGCTCGTCGCCGGAGACAAAGCAGGGAACTGGACGAAGTGGTACGCGACGAACGTTCCCATCGCCGAACGCCTATTCACCGAACACCAACAGAAGATGAAGCAGGCGGCCGCAGCCACAGTCACCAAGCCGAAGACAAGAAAGGGGAAGAAACGATGACCACGCTCGATGATCTTCGCCGTCGCCGTCCGGGCAACCGTGCCCGCATCGACGCAGTCAAGGAAGAGATGGATCGCGAGGTTGCGCAGTACCGTCTTCGAGAATTGCGGGAAGATGCCGGTTACACCCAGACCGCGCTCGCCGCAGCCATCGGTGTCGGGCAGAACCGCGTTTCGCAAATGGAGCACGGCGACCTGGGCGCCAGCCGGGTCGACACACTCCGTAAGTACGTGGAGGCCACCGGTGGCGAGCTGGAGGTTGCGGTGAAGCGCCCAGACGGATCTCGCGTCTTACTGAGTCTCTAATTGGGTCCGCTAACGCGGGACTTCCGACAGCATGATTCAGCGTTTGAGTCGGCCCGCGCAGGGGGAGGAATTATTCTACGATGCCCAACGGAGCGACCAACCCCTGGTTCAAATCCAATAGCCCGAGCCTCCGGCAGAACCAGGGCGATTCACACGAACTCCCACGGCCACCCGCACCGATTACTTCACATGTGCGGTCTGGTCCCAGTCTGGTCCCAAGCACGTCCCGGTGGGGAAATTCGCGGAGAAGACTCTGCGCAGGTCAAAGCCTAATTCTCTTCGTCGGGCTGACAGGATTTGAACCTGCGACCACTTGACCCCCAGGGTGCTCAAGCATGTCATCCGGCGTTTCAATGCGTCGCATTTTCGCTGCTCAGAGGGTTTCGCGGATCTCAGCTGTACCGCCCGGTCCAGCCCATCTGTTCCCGTCTTGGGACACTGGCGGGACACTGGCCACGGGCAAAACACCAGCCGGTTGACCTGCCCGCAGTGACTCACTCTGCGCAATACCGAACGACCCGGGCATGTGCAGTCTCCTCAGCGCCGCGCCGATCCGACAGCCGCTCACCAACCGTCTTGACCGCAAGGTCCAGCGGGAGCGCCACCGAGAACTTCAGTCCTGAGATGGCTTCCTCATCAACGCGCGGAACGGCATCACTGAGGTTCCCCAGAAACGGTGGACATCTGAGATAGCGGGACGGTGGTCCCCTGGAAGGATGTTCCTATGTCACGAGCTCGGCGATCGTATACCCCTGAGTACCGGGTGGAGGCCGCACATCGGGTGATCGACGGCAATCGGCGTGTTGCTGAGGTTGCCCGCGAGCTGGATTTGCACGAGAATCTGCTGCACACCTGGGTGCGTGATGAACGCCGGCGGATGGCCGCTGCCGGTGCTGGAGATCGATCCGATCCCGGTGGAGGCGAACCGCTTTCGACTGAGGAGCGGGCGGAGTTAGTGCGGCTTCGAGCGCAGGTGGCCGAGCAGTCGAAAGATATCGCGTTCCTGGAAAAAGCCTCGGCGTACTTTGCGGCAGCACATCGAAGGTGAGCAGATATGAGCTCATCGCCGCAGAGTGCGCCGACCACGACGTCACGCGCATGGCCGGCCTGCTTGGTGTGTCACGGTCGGGCTACTACAAGCACCTGCAGGTCCGCACCGCCGATGAGCCCGGCCCGCAGCTGCAGCGGCGCCGGGACCTGGAGGTCAAGATCTTGGCTCATCACCGTGCGTCGAAGGGCACCTACGGCTCACCGCGGATCACCGCCGATCTGCACGACGAGGGTGAGCGGGTGTCGGTCAACACGGTCGCCAAGATCATGGCCGAGCTGGGCATCGAGGGCATCAGCCCGCGCACGTTCAAGACCACCACCGTGGTCGACCCAGCGGCGTCATTTCCGCCGGATCTGGTCGGACGGCGCTTCGATCAGGGCCGCTGTGATGCGGTGTGGTGCTCGGATATCACCTATCTGACCTGCGGCGAAGGCGACATGTACTTGTGCGCGATCCGTGATGAGCATTCTCGGCGGGCCCTGGGCTGGAACACCGATGACCACATGCGCACCGAGCTGGTCACCTGTGCGGTCGATCGGGCGGTGTTCGTGCGCGGCGGCCGCGTCCATGGGGTGATCCTGCATTCGGATCGCGGCAGCCAGTACACCGCCCACGACATGGCCACAGCGTGTGCCGAGCACAGATTGCGCCGCTCGATGGGGGCCACCGGGATCTGTTGGGACAACGCCGGCGCCGAATCGCTGTGGTCAACGTTCAAGCACGAATGCTACTACCGGCACGCCTACGCAACAAAAGCGGAATTGATTGCAGCAGTTGACAATTGGATGCATTTCTACAATAATCAACGAAGGCATTCAGCAATCGGGATGCGCTCACCTATCAACTACGAGTGCTCGCTGACTGTCACCACGGAAGCAAGTTAACCGTGTCCACTTTTTTGGGGGAACCCCACACAATCCGCTGCATTAACGTCAGCTGCGGTGATGCCTTCTGGCAAAAGGACGCTCTCGTTCTCCACCCCGCTCGCGTTGAGGCCGAGTCCCGCAAG
>NZ_JBYCLE010000281.1:0-7768 GCF_057473765.1 Mycobacterium sp. TH-M106
ATCACCGTGCGCACAATCCGGGTCGACAACACTTTGCCAGCCGCGATCAACGCCTCGATCTGGGTGAGTTCGGCCTGCTGCTTCTCACCACGCCGCCTCGACACCGCCGCCGGCGCGATCGGCACCACGAACCCGTTAGCCACAGCACAACCGTAGATGTGCCCACTGACATAAACGACGTATAGCCACGCCCGGCACAGCGTGCCGCTGCTGCACGCCCAATGTGTGCGCGCCCGCATGCGCAGCCACCCGTGGTCCCCGTCCTACTTCGCGGTCTCCTGCGGGGGCGCGGCCCTGTCCATCATCAAGCAATACATCCACGGACAAGCTCGACCTCTCTGATCGCCGGGCTGTGCCCGGCAACACACGGGACGGGCTCACCCCGCCACAAATGGCGAGGCTTGCGCCCAAGAAATCGGTCACTGCTGCTGCTCGTCTGTTGACCCACCTACACTCCACGCGTGAGCGACGACGAGCCCACACTGGGTCAGTTGGGTGAGTTTCCCATGATCGACCGGCTGGTGGCGGGCCGCCACCAGCCGGACACCACCCTGCTGGGGCCCGGCGACGATGCCGCCGTGGTGCTCGCCGGCGACGGCCGCACCGTGGTGTCCACCGACATGCTGGTGGCCGGCCGGCACTTCCGGCTGGACTGGTCGACCCCGCACGACGTCGGCCGCAAGGCGGTCGCGGCGAACGCGGCCGACATCGAGGCGATGGGTGCGCAGGCGATCGCCTTCGTCGTCGGTTTCGGTGCGCCCGCCGACACCCCGGCCGCGCAGGTCGGCGCGCTGGTTGACGGTATGTGGGCGGAGGCGCAGCGGATAGGGGCAGGCATCGTCGGCGGTGATTTGGTCGACTGCGACCAGTGGGTCGTTTCGGTGTCTGTGCTAGGCGACTTGGCTGGGCGAAAGCCGGTGCGCCGGTCTGGCGCGCGGCCGGGATCGCTGCTCGCCGTCGTGGGCGAACTGGGTCGCTCTGCGGCCGGGTATTCCCTGTGGCGCAACGGAGTAGGCGGATTCGACGCGCTGCGGCGCCGGCATCTGGTGCCGCAGCCGCCGTACGGGCAGGGCCGAGCCGCCGCCGAGGCCGGTGCGCAGGCCATGATCGACGTCTCCGATGGGCTGGTCGCCGACCTGCGCCATATCGCGGAGGCGTCCGGGGTGGGCATCGAGGTGTCCACCGAGGCCCTGGCCGGAGACCACGCGGCGGTGGCGTCGGCCGCCGAGACGGTCGGTGTCGACGGCTGGTCGTGGGTGCTCAGCGGGGGAGAAGACCACGCCCTGGTGGCCTGCTTTTCCAGTGCGGTGCCGGCGGGGTGGCGGGTCATCGGGCGGGTCATCGACGGACCGGTCCGGGTGTTGGTCGACGGTGTCGACTGGCACGGCTACGCGGGCTGGCAGTCGTTCGACTCACCGAGGGCGACACCGTGACGATTCACTGGCCAGTAGGATGACAATATGACCAGAAATATGACCGCTACGGAGGTCAAGGCAAAGATCCTTGCGTTGCTCGACGAAGTCGCCGAAGGTGAGGAAATCGTGGTCACTAAGCACGGCCGCACCGTGGCCCGACTGGTCGGGGCGAGCGGGCCGCACGGACTCAAGGGTCGCATGGCTGGGGTGGCGATGTCGGCCGCCGACGACGACGCACTGTTCACCACCGGGGTGTCGTGGAACGTGTCGTGACGACGGTGCTTCTCGACTCACATGTGGTTCACTGGTGGTCCGCCGAGCCGCGGCGCCTGAGCCGGATCGCGAGCCGAGCTGTCGAGCAGGCCGATGTGCTCGCTGTCGCCGCGATCACCTGGTTCGAATTGGCGTGGTTGGCCGAACACGAACGCATCCAGGTGACGATTCCGGTTCGCTCTTGGCTCCAGCAGCTCGCTGAACAGGTCCGCACAGTCGGCATCACGCCGGCCGTGGCGTCAACCGCGGTGTCACTGCCGTCGTCGTTTCCCGGCGACCCCGCGGACCGGTTGATCTATGCCACGGCCATCGAACACGGCTGGCGACTGGTGACCAAGGACCGGCGGCTACGTGATCATCGGCATCCACGCTCTGTCACCACCTGGTAGCGACGACACGGAGCCGAATGCCGATGGACGTCGCGGCCTTGCCGCGTATCCCGAACTGTTTCCACTGCGGTAGCACATGTGCTATCATGCGGCCGTGGAAACGGTTGGATTGCGCGAGTTGCGCCAGAACGCCTCCGATCTTGTCCGCCGCGTCGAGGACGGGGCGGAGATCACGATCACCGTGGCCGGCCGCCCAAGTGTCCGGATGGTGGCTGCCACGCCCCGAACGTGGCGCTCCTGGGGTGAGGTCGCCGAGTTGTTCGCCGGACCTGCAGATTCCGACTGGAACGAGGACCGGAAAGCAATCGTCGACGAAGCGCGTGATCCCTGGGCCGCCAGGTGAGGGCGGTCCTGGATACCAGCGTCGTCATCGCTGCCGACGTTGCACCTCTGGACGGCGAACTGGCCATCAGCACAGTGACACTGGCCGAACTGCACGTCGGCATCCTCATTGCCAAGAAGCGATCGGTGCGCGCCGAGCGACTGCGACGACTACTGGTGCTTCAACGCGAGTTCGACGCGCTGCCCCTCGACAAAGTTGTCGCCGAAAGCTACGGCCAGGTCGCGGCCTGCGTGGCCGAGGCCGGCCGAAAACCGCGGGCCCGCGCACTGGACCTCGTGATCGCCGCGACCGCGCACGCGCATTCGGCAAGGCTCTACACCCGCAACGCCCGCGACTTCGCCGGGCTCGATGCCCTGGTCGACGTCGTCACCGTCTGAACCCGAACGGCAGTTCAGGCGCCTTAATGTCGTCGGTACTGTTGCAGCAACAGAAGAAAGGTCGGCAGTGACCCCACGTCCGCTCAGTGAACTCATCGAGCAGAGTTGGGCCGCTGCGCTGGCGCCGGTGGCTCATCAGGTGGCTGCGATGGGCCAGTTCCTGCGTGCCGAGATCGCTGCCGGGCGCGGCTACCTACCCGCCGGGCAGAACGTGTTGCGTGCCTTTACCTTTCCACTCGACCGGGTGCGAGTACTGATCGTAGGACAGGATCCGTATCCGACCCCCGGGCATGCGGTGGGCCTGAGCTTTTCGGTCGCCCCGGATGTGCGGCCGCTGCCGCGCAGCCTGGAGAACATCTTCACCGAGTACACCACCGACCTGGGTTATCCGACACCGTCCTGCGGTGACCTCAGTCCATGGGCTCAACGCGGAGTGCTGCTGCTCAACCGGGTGCTCACGGTGCGCCCGGGTAAGCCGGCGTCGCACCGGGGCAAGGGTTGGGAAGCGGTCACCGAGTGCGCGATCCGGGCGTTGGCGCAACGCAATCAGCCGATGGTGGCGATCCTATGGGGCAAAGACGCCTCCATGCTCAAGCCGGTGCTAGGCCCCGATTGTGCCGTGATCGAGGCGTCGCATCCTTCGCCGTTGTCGGCGTCGCGGGGGTTCTTCGGCTCGCGGCCGTTCAGCCAGGCGAACGAACTGCTGGCCCGGATGGGTACCGAGCCGATCGACTGGCGGCTACCGTGAGTCAGCCGTGGGGGTCTTGTTCGCTCCACTCCTGCCACATTTCCGGGTAGGGACCGCTGACCGGTATCGCGCAGGCGATGATCTCCTCGATGGCGGCGACATCATCGTCGGTCAAGGTCACGTCGGCCGCGCCGGCGCTGTCTTGCAGGTAGCCGATGTGCTGTGCGCCGGTGATCGCGACATCGATCCCCGGCTGGGCGAGCGTCCAGGCGATGGCCAGTTGGCTGAGCGTTACCCCCATCTCGTGGGCAAGCGGCTTGAGCTGATCGACGATCTCCAGATTGTTCACGAAGTCGTCGCCGGCGAACACCGGGCTGCGTGAGCGCCAGTCTTCCGGGCTGAACTCGGTGTCGGCAGTGATCGTTCCGGTCAACAGGCCGTGTGACAGCGGTCCGTACACCACGACCCCGATGTTGTTGGCAGTGCAGTACGGGAGGAGGTCGTGTTCGATCTCGCGACGGAACATGCTGTAGGGCGGTTGCACGCTCTCCACGGGCAGGACGGCCGAGAATTCCTTCACCTGCTCGGTGCTGTAGTTGGAGACTCCCGCATGCCGGATCTTGCCCTCGTCGATGAGTTCGGCCAGCGCGCCAGCGGTTTCAGCGGCTGGAACGGCGGGATCGGGCCAGTGGATCTGGTAGATGTCGATGTGGTCCATACTCAGCGCTTTGAGACTGGAATCGACATCCTGGCGCAGCCACTCCGGGCTGGCGTCTCGTTGCGGCCCGGTCTCGGTCGGCCGCAGTCCACCCTTGGTGGCGACGATCAACTCGTCACGATCGCGACCGACTCCGGACCGAATCACCCCGCCGAGGATTCGTTCAGCTTCGCCGAATCCGTATTCGTGCGCGGTGTCGAAGAAGTTGATCCCGAGGTCGCACGCACGCCGCACGATCGCCGCTGCATGATCCTCGTCGAATTTCCCCCACGCTCCACTGAATTCCCAGGTGCCGAGGGCTAATCGGGAAACCTCCAACCCGGTCTTGCCGAAGATGGTGGTTCGCATGTCGACCTCCTCTGTATAGCCGCTCGGCTACCGTGGCCAGCCTAAGGGTCACCGGTTCGACGGCGTCGAACGGCGTGTCGTGAGTCCGTTGGCGGCAGGGCAATCGCGGTGATAGCGGTGACCCCGGCACCGGCGGGGCCGCCGGCGGTCCGAGTGCCCGCTGCATCTGCCGAGGACAGTTTTGCGGCTAACTGCGCACGAGCATTGCGACTAGACGTGCAGACCGTTGCGGCTAAACGTGCGGGCACCTAGCGGCCAAGTGTGCGCTCATATGGATAATGAGACCATGCCCAGCATCAGTAAATCCGGACTTATCGCTCGGAAAGCCCAGGTCATGGTCACTGAGGCGCTGGAAGACACGCGCGTGGTCACGATCAACGGCGCACGTCAATCGGGGAAGAGCACCCTTGCATCGGTGGTAGCCGCGACCAAGGATCCCGTTCGCGCCCTGACGCTGGACGATCCCGCGGCGCTGCGCGCCGCGCAGGATGATCCTGTCGGGTTCGTCGAACACGACGGACTCCTCGTCATCGATGAAGTGCAGCGCGCACCCGGACTCTTCCTTCCGATCAAGGCCGAAGTGGATGCCGATCCCAAGCCGGGCAGGTTTTTGCTCACCGGCTCGGCACACGTACTCGGGCTGAAATCACTGCCCGATGCCCTGCCTGGGCGGATGGAAACCATCGAGTTGTGGCCCTTCTCCCAGGGTGAGATCGCGGATGCTCCGGACCGCTTCATCGACGCCGCTTTTGCCGTCGGCCCCCAGCTCGTTCGTGACTCAAGTCTGCGTCGCCGTGACTACATCGAACGCGCCGCGATCGGCGGATTCCCCGAAGCGGTCCGCCGTACCGATCGGCGCCGTGCCGCATTCTTCGAAAGCTACCTCGACACCATCATCAAACGCGACGTCCAAGAAATCTCTGCCGTCGAACGAATCCCACAGCTTCGAAAACTGCTGCAACTTCTCGCTATTCGCAGCGCAAACCTGCTCGTCTCCGCAACGGTCGCCGGTGAACTCGACATTCACCGCACCACCGTCACCCGCTACCTGGCGCTGCTGGAAACCGTATTCCTCATCAAAACGATTCCCGCTTGGTCCGGTGGATCGACCCACCGCGCGATCGGCACACCCAAACTCGCCTTCGTGGATACCGGTCTCCTGTGCCACCTCCTCGGCCAAGGGCCGGCACGTCTGGCCGACCCGGGCGGCGCCGCCGGCCCGGTCCTGGAGAACTTCGTTCTCATGGAACTGAGCCGCCAACTCACCTGGAACGAAGAACGCGCCACCCTCTGGCACTACCGCACGAAAGACAAAGTCGAAGTCGACGCCGTCCTCGAATCCGCCGACGGACGTATCGTCGGCATCGAAGTCAAAGCCGGCGCGACCCTGCACAAACACGACTTCGCCGGACTCCGCCACCTCCAAGACCGACTCGGCAACCGATTCGTCGCCGGATTCGTCCTCTATACCGGAAAACACTCCTTGCCCTTCGGCGACCGCCTACGCGCACTGCCCATCGACGCCCTGTGGCACGTGGCGTGACAATGGGCAAGCACGGCGTGCGGCTACAGATCAGAGCTGGAACGCCAGAGGTCGTCGATGCCGGACTCGGCCGCGTAGCGGTCGATCTCGCTGAGTTCCTCGTCGGTGAAGTCGAGGTTGTCCAGCGCACCGAGATTTTCTTCGAGCTGCTCGACACTGGAAGCGCCCACCAGAGTTGATGCGACGGTCGGGTCGCGCAGCACCCACGCCAACGCCAGTTGTGCCAGCGTCTGACCGCGCCCTTCGGCGATTCGGTTGAGAGCCCGCAGTCGTTCGCGCACAGTCTCGGTCACCAGTTCGTCGTCGAAGGTGGGCCGCTTGGTTGCCCGGACGACCTCTCCGGGCGAGGTGTCGACGTAGCGGTCGGTGAGCAAGCCTTGGGCCAGGGCGGTGAACGCGATCGCGCCCATCCCGGCGGCACCGAGTGTGCTGAGCAAGCCGCCCTCGACCCAGCGGTTGAGCATCGAATACGACGGTTGGTGGATCACCAACGGCGTACCGAGCCGCTCGGCGAGCCCGGCCGCTTCGGCGGTGCGGGCGGCAGAATACGACGAGATGCCGGCGTAGCGTGCCTTGCCGGCCCGCACCGCGGTGTCGAGCGTGCCGATCGTCTCCTCGAGCGGGGTCCGTGGGTCGAACCGGTGGGAGTAGAAGATGTCGACATAGTCGATCCCGAGCCGCTCCAGCGACTCGTCGAGACTCGACAACAGATGAGGCCGCCCGCCGAGTTGGCCGTAGGGTCCGGGCCACATGTCCCAGCCCGCCTTGGTCGAGATGCATAGCTCGTTGCGGTAAGGCTTGAAGTCTCGCCGCAGCATCCGGCCGAAATTCTCCTCGGCGGAGCCGTAGGGCGGCCCGTAGTTGTTGGCAAGGTCGAAATGCGTGATGCCGCAGTCGAACGCGTAGCGCAGCACGTCGCGCTGGATGTCGAACGGGCGATTGTCGCCGAAGTTGTACCAGAGACCCAACGAGATCGCCGGCAGCAGCAGCCCGGAAGCACCGACCCGGCGGTAGGGCATGCGATCGTAGCGGGTCGCCGCGGCAGTCCACGGGTCATGGGTGAGCGGAACGTTCTCGATCAACGGCTTCTCGTCCATGCTTGGGCATCGTACGACCGTCGCTTGTCGCCCCGAGCAGTTGTCGCGGGGGGCTCGCCTGGAGAGCCGTCAGCCGCGGCTGATCCTGCCGGCCTTGAGGCAGGACGTGCAGACGTTCAGCCGCCGCTTGTTGCTGCCGGGGCGGGTCACGGCGTGCACCGTCTGGATGTTCGGATCCCACCGGCGACTGGTTCGACGGTGGGAGTGCGACACCGACTTGCCGAAGCCGGGCCGCTTCCCACAGATATCGCAGACGGCGGCCATACGTGAACTCCTCGAAACCTTGGGGGCGACCCCGACAACCTGACCAGGATAGCTGCCGTCGTGGCCACCGCCAAAACGATACCCACTGCTACAAGCCGTCTGAACTGTGTCGTCGGCCACGGTGATTAGGCTTTTGCCCACGGATGGTGGCGGATGCAGGAAGGTGGGACAGCCGTGGGCAACACCGATCGCCTGCTCGACGCCGCTGCCCTGCGCGACTGGGCGCACACCGCGGTCGGCGACCTGATTACCCACACCGACGAGATCAACCGGCTCAACGTGTTCCCGGTCGCCGATGCCGACACGGGCACTA
>NZ_JBYCLE010000282.1:0-2027 GCF_057473765.1 Mycobacterium sp. TH-M106
GCTTCCTCGTAACCGATCGCGGAGTTCAGCGGCGTCACGATCGACGGACTGGATTCGGCCAGCTCGCGCAGATGCTCGACGTTGGCGGTCAGCCCGGCCACACACCGCTGCGCGAACAGCCGAGACACGTTGGCCAGCAACGTGAACGACTCCAGCAGATTGCGGGCCATCATCGGGATGTAGACGTTGAGCTCGAACGCGCCGCCCGCACCCCCCCAAGCGATCGCCGCGTCGTTGCCCACCACCTGTGCGGCGACCTGGGTGACAGCTTCGGGCAGCACCGGATTCACCTTGCCCGGCATGATCGAACTGCCCGGCTGCAGGTCCGGCAGGTGAATCTCGGCAAGGCCGGTCAGCGGGCCAGACCCCATCCAGCGGACGTCGTTGGCGATCTTGGTCAACGACACCGCGATCGTGCGCAGCGCACCGGACGCCTCCACCAGCCCGTCCCGGGCAGCCTGAGCTTCGAAATGATTTCTGGCAACCCGTAATTCGGCTAGCCCGGTCCGGGTGACCAGTGCCTCGACCACGCGCGCGTCGAAGCCGTCGGGGGCGTTGAGGCCGGTGCCCACAGCCGTGCCTCCGATCGCCAGCTCACCGAGCCTGGGAAGGCACCCTTGCACTCTTTCGATGCCGGCTTCGACCTGGCGGGCATACCCGGAGAACTCCTGGCCCAGCGTCACCGGGACGGCATCCATCAGATGCGTTCGCCCGGACTTGACCACCGTGCGCCACTCGCGAGCCTTTGCAAGCAGCCCGGCGTGCAACTCCTGCAGCGCCGGAATCAGGTGGCGCACTGCGGCTTCGGTGGCCGCGATGTGGGTGGCGGTAGGGAAGGTGTCGTTGGACGACTGCGACATGTTGACGTCGTCGTTGGGATGCACCGTGACGCTGGCCGCCGCGGCGATGGAGGCGATCACCTCGTTGGTGTTCATGTTCGAGCTGGTGCCCGAGCCGGTCTGGAACACGTCGATGGGGAACTGGTCGTCGTGGCGGCCGTTGGCGATCTCGGCGGCTGCGGCGATGATCGCGTCAGCCTTCTCCGGCGACAGCAACCCCAGATCTTTGTTCACCTGCGCGCAGGCGCCCTTCAACAGTCCCAGGGCCCGGATCTGGGGGCGTTCCAGACCACGCCCGGAGATCGGAAAGTTCTCCACCGCGCGCTGGGTCTGCGCGCGCCACAACGCTTTCGCCGGTACCCGGACCTCGCCCATGGTGTCGTGTTCGATGCGGTACTCGGATTCGGTCATGTGTGGCGGTCCTCGCTGTCGGGGTCGCTACGGCAACGGGTAGGCGGCGGCGGAGTCGCCGGTGAAGTCGACCGCCGAATACTCGTTGAGCTTCGACAACCGGTGATAGGCCTCGACCATGCGCACGGTGCCGGACTTGGACCGCATCACGATCGACTGGGTGGTGCAGCCGCCGGGGTAGTAGCGCACCCCCTTGAGCAGGTCACCGTCGGTGACTCCGGTGGCGCAGAAGAACACGTTCGCCCCGGACACCAGATGCTCGGTGGTCAGCACCTCGTCCACGTCGTAACCGGCGTCGAGGGCTTTTCGCCGCTCGGCTTCGTCTTTGGGGGCGAGCTGGGCCTGGATCTCGCCGCCCATGCAGCGGATCGCCGCCGCGGCGATGATGCCCTCCGGCGTGCCGCCGATACCGGCCAGCATGTCGGTGCCCGAATCGGGCCGGCATGCCGAGATCGCCCCCGCGACGTCGCCGTCGGTGATCAGCCGGATCCGCGCCCCGGTGGCGCGCACTTCGTGGATCAGCTGGGCGTGGCGTGGCCGGTCCAAGATGCACACCGTCATGTCGCGCACCGACAGGTTCTTGACTTTGGCGACCGCGCGGATGTTGTCGGCGATGGGTGCGGTGATGTCGAGCACGTGGCCGGCGTCGGGCCCCACCGCGATCTTGTTCATGTAGAACACCGCCGACGGGTCGAACATCGTCCCGCGATCGGCCACCGCCAGCACCGAGATGGCGTTGGGCATGCCTTTGCTCATCAGCGTGGTGCCGTCGATGGG
>NZ_JBYCLE010000283.1:0-1894 GCF_057473765.1 Mycobacterium sp. TH-M106
TGCTCCGCGACGTTGGCGGCGAGCATCTCGTAACCCACGCTGGTGGTGATGAGCAGGTCGGCCCCGTCCGCCAGCGACGTCAGCGTCGCACTCCCCTGGCCCCAGCTCTGGTTGTAGCGCTCCTGAATGTCGCGCGCCACCCTATTCAGGTCCTGGATCCTCCACGGTTTGTGGAAGTAGCGCGTCCAGCTGCGGCGCACGTCCGCGATGAGCTCCAAATCCGGCCCGTAGGCGACCGTCGCAAGCCCGGCCGACTCGGTGAAGCCGACCAGGTCAGGCGAGACAGCCATCCGCACGTCATGCCCGCGACGCGTCAGCTCGAGGGCGACAGCGGCGCAGGGCTCGACATCGCCACGACTTCCCCAGCTTGCTAGTACAACTTTCATCGCGGATTCTGGCCTTCGGTTGTCATACGCATCGGCAATGTCAGGGGCCTCGGTCGCTATTGCTGGGTTACTCGTCTGCTGGCTGGCGGTTCGGTTGTTTGTTTCGGGCTGGCCGTTCGTCGTGTGTATTCGCGCCAGTGCCCCGTCGTCCAGCCCGGTAGCAATGCGCATTATTGCCGATCGCCAGGCGGTCGCGTTGGACTGGCCGCATCTCACAGGTCAGGCGACCGTCGAAACCACCCCCATCGCCCTGATAGCTCGGACGCCTGCGCGCATCGCCGATAGACGCGTGAGCGGGCTGCTAACCTCAGCTTGACTCGGCTCATGCAACCCCGCAATGACCCACCCGGAGGCAGCGGTGCCCACCCTCGACTCGGCCAAACGGCATACGCGCCATGCGTTGGTCCGGTCCATGCGGGCATGCGTTGCGAATGACCGCATCCCCTTGGTCGCCAAGCAAGTTTTCTTCATGTTTGTCGCGGGTATCAGCGTCGAGCCGAGAGGTGGGATGCTCAAACTGCTCGGCATCGAGTCCGACGAGACGCCGGTGGAGTCCGAGTACGGGACTAAGTTCGTCGCCGACCAAGGATGCTCAAGTGTCACCTTCTGGCTGCGCTTCCGCGGCGCCTACGAACCGGTGCTCTCCGAATTCATACTGCAGCACGTACAGGAAGGCGATGTCTGCGTCGACGCCGGTGCTAACAACGGCTACTTCTCCCTTCTCTTAGCCCAGCGCGTCGGACCGTCCGGGAAAGTCATCGCGATCGAGGCCGCACCCGACACCGCGCAGCGGCTACGCGCCAACATCGAGCTCAATGAGGCGGGCGGAATCGTCGACGTCGTCGAGGCAGCATGCGCCCCGGAGAAGGGCGAGATGACGTTTTGGCTGCATTCCCGCGTTGACGGCTGTTCCCGGCTCAGCCCACCCGCCAAGGGAGATTGGGACCACCGCCGCGGGGTGAGCTGGAGTCCCGTGACCGTAGCCGCTGACACGCTCACATCCCTCGTGGGTGCCGACGCTGCGCGGGTCTCATTCATCAAGGTTGACATCGAAGGCGCAGAAACGGCCTTGACGCCGCAAATTGCCTCTGGATTCACCCATCCCAGGCTCGTCGTGGCCCTTGAATTGAGGGCGCAAATCGAAGCCACGTTGATGCCGTTCCAAGATCAGGGGTTCTATATCTACGACCTGCACAATGATTACCGATGGCTATACGAGCGCAAGGTGCCGGCGATCACCAAGGCGGCATACCGCGACTTCTACCACCGCGACTTCGCAGACGCACTCCTCAGCCGTCAGCCACTGATCCTCTCGTAGGATTCCGCAAACGCGGGCGACCGGCACGATCATCTCCGCGGGAATGTTGACTTCGCGATAAAGATCGGCTTCTCGATCAGACGACACGTTGCAAACGGGCGGAATTTTCCACAAGGTCAGCGGTGGCCGCAACGCTTTCGGCGGGTTTGCTCATGCGGCTGGCGATCTCGCGGGCCCGCGCGGCGTATTG
>NZ_JBYCLE010000284.1:0-8740 GCF_057473765.1 Mycobacterium sp. TH-M106
CAGCTCTCGCGACTATATGAGTTGATCGTGGGCAGCGATCCGCGCCAGCTGTCGTTCGGGTTCGCGCTGTGGACCCGCTCGATGATCGCCGAGCTGATCCGCCGCGAGTTCGCGATCACCCTCAGCGAGGCCAGCGTGGGCCGGCTGCTGCACACGATGGGCCTATCCCCGCAGCGACCGCTGCACCGCGCCTACCAGCAGGACCCCGATGCGGTCGAACAATGGAAACGCGAACAATTCCCCACGATTCGTAAGGCCGCCAAAAGGGAGAGCGCGACGATCTATTTCGCCGACGAGGCCGGCGTGCGCTCGGACTACCATTCGGGCACCACCTGGGCGCCGGTCGGGCGCACACCGGTGGTGGCCAACACCGGCGCCCGCTGGAGCATCAACATGCTCTCGGCTGTGAGCGCTCAGGGCAAGCTGCGATTCATGGTCCACGACGGCAAGGTCAACTCGGCGGTGTTCATCGAGTTCTGCAAGCGCCTGCTGCGCGACGCCGCCGCCCCGGTCTACTTGATCGTCGATGGCCACCCCTGCCACCGAGCCAGGGCCACCAAGGAATTCGTGGCCTCCACCGGCGGCAGGCTCAAGCTGTTCTTCCTGCCCGGCTACTCGCCCGAGCTCAACCCCGATGAGTGGGTGTGGAAGAACGTCAAGCACGACCACATCGGCAAGACCGGCGTCACCAGCAAAGATGACCTGAAGAACAAGGCCACCAACGCGTTACGCCGACTGCAGAGACTCCCACACCTGGTCCAGGGATTTTTCCGCGACCCGAATTTGGCCTACATCGCGGCCTGACTCGACTTATTTACGAACTCCTTAGTATGTGTGGGATTCTCCCGGAAGTAGGCAGTGAGGTTCTCTTCCGCGCGCTGCACCCGATCCCCGGGACCAGCGATCCAGCCAACGGCGGTCGGCAGACCGTCGATCTTGGCGCCGGCGAGCAGGTCGTTGTCCTCGCAGAAGCGAAGAAACGTCGTCGACACGATCCACGCAACGGCAGCCTGGTCGACTTCGTTGTCACGCCAATCCACCCAGGACCAGCCAGTGCGCTCGCGGCGGGACGCTTCGGCGTACTCCTCCTTCAACCGCACGCCCCAACAGTTCGACGGGTCCTCTGCGCGCTGTTTCAGGTCAGCTTGGAGAAGCTTGAGCTGACCCTTGAGGTCGGCGAGCAAGGCGGACGAGTCGATCACTTTCGGGCTCCTGAGGTACTACGGGTGGTGGACTCCGTGAGGAGTGAGAGATCGGCGGGCAGCTCAACCCAGCCGCTGGGACCGAGCGGCACAGGCTTGCCCTCCAACAACGGGACAGCCTGGCTGCCTTGCTTCGCGACAAGCAGCCAACGGGCAGCCGGACGCGGCGTGCCAACGTCAAGAAGAGTGGAGAGAATCCCCGCCATGCCGTATCGCACCAACGGGCCGGCATTGACGATGAGCAACGGCTTGTTGTTTGCGAGCCTTTCCTCCCAGTTCGGTATCAGCGCCTGCTGCACAAGACCGACGAGCCTCGACCAGTCCTCGCTGCCCTTCGACTTGGCATCTGCGCCGAGAACGACCTCCCAGCTCGCCCCGGCCTGGCCGGCGAGTGCACGCGCCGCGTTCACAACAAGGGACGCGATATCGAGCACTTCTACGGCGTACCGGGTCGAAAGTCCGTGTGCCGTCTTGACATATCGCTTGGGCGGAGTGGTCAGGGTGAGTGCACCATTCCGCGACAGCGACTCTTCCAGTTTTACCGCGGCCTCAGCGACTGCGACCGGCGCGAAGACAGTGAAACCGCTGGCGGTATGCGTGGCCGAGCGCGCCTCAGACGCCAACTCATACACGCCGTTGTGGTTCACGATCCCAGGCAGGACCGCCGTGACGAGGGCGTCCAGTCGATGCGACGCAGCCGGGAGCTCTACCTGCGGGAAACGCGCAGCGACACTCCGGCGAACCGCGGACTCGCTGATGCGCCGGCCAGGTTTGCCGCGCAGTGCGCGCTCCACCGCCTGCTGAGGGTCGAGGTCTACCGGGTACAGCTCGTCGAAGCCTGAGACAGCCGCCTTCGCCGAGACAGAAGCAGCCAACGTCAGGAGTCCACGCCCAGTCAAGGCGACGACCGTTGAAGCCCCAGCCTCGCTGGCGATGTCGTGCAAGGCGGCGCTCGCAGTCGCGAACGGAACGACTCCGGCCGAGACGAGGTCATCGGCTCGCCGTCCCAATTCGATCGCCGTCTCGGTCAGGATGTCAGCCGGCGGGAACTCTTGCCCGGATTCGTCAGGGTCCGCGGTCTCACGCAGGGCGATGACATTGGCGCGTTTCCCTATGCCTCGCCTCAGTTCCAATGTTGGCTCCGGCGTGCGCGCGTCGAACTCGTAGGCCGCACGCAACAGGGCGGCTCCTTGCCGGAGGCGATCCTCCCCGTCGAGCAAGGATCCGCGCTGGGCGACCAACGCGTTCGCAAGTGAAGAGACTGCCATCACTCGACCGTTGCGAGCCAGCAGGGTGTCTACTTCAGTGAGCACGCCGTCGATGGCTTGGCCGACTTTCTTGCCCCATACCGTGACTGCCTGATCCACGGCATGGGTGACCCGATCGCGGGTCATTCCCAGAGATTGCGCGGTGTCGCCCGTTGCCGGCCAGTCACCTGCCGCCACATCACCAGAAAGGCCAAGGAGGCGCTCGATCACCGTCTGCTCGGCACCCTTCAGGTGACCCAAGAGCAAGGAGACGAGGCGCTCCGTGCCCATGGGCTGATCCGTGGCGACCTCTTCCGCACCGCTGAGCCGCGACCGCCAGCCGCGAATCCTCGCCTGAATCTCTTTGCGGTAAGTCTCGCCGAGGCCGCGTATCGAGTTGATGCGGGTCGGGTGCACACCTAGCAGTTGACCGACCGTCGCCACATTGAGACGCGATACAGCCGACAGCGCCCGAGCGGACAGGCCCGCACGCTCCAACGGAGTGTCCAGCGTGGCGGCATCGGCGAGCTCGTCGCTTCCGCTCGCACCGTCCTCGTCCGTGTCGAGAGCGGCGAATACGCCCTGCCACGCGACGGCTAACTCGTCGGCGCTGCTGAACCTGGCTCTTGCATCTGGTGCGAGGGCGCGCTGGAAGAGAGCCGTCAGTTGAGTCGCGACGGCAGGCTCGAAGCTCGTGGGCTCGATGATCGGTGGGTCGCTGGGATCGGCTGGGCGTCCCGCGCCCTCTCCCCACCACGGAAGCTGGCCGGTGGCCATCTCGAACAGGGTGGTGGACACGGCCCACAATTCGGCGGCGCGGTCGTACTTCTGGCGTCGGCCGCGGCCGAGGTAGGGGTCGAGATAGCTCGGTGTTCCGGACGCGATGTTGTCGACGCTTTCACTTGCGAGTGAGAAGTCGAACAAAACCAGCGACGGTCTCCGAGTGCCGGGGTCCGGGGTGATACCCAGGTTGGACGGCTTGATGTCTCGGTGGAAGACCCCTTGGGATTCGAGATAGATCATCGCTTCCAGCAACTGACTGCCGTACTGCTCCAGCTGGCCCACCGTCGCCCGGCCTTCTTTGGAAAGCCGCGTGGCCAGGGTTTCCTTGCCGGCATCGGTGAGCAGAAGCGCACGTCGGTTCCCGACCTCGAGCGGCCCGGCGATGAGTCGTACTACCCGGCGGTGATCGAGTGCTCGGAGCACGTCGGCTTCCAGCGAGAGCCTGCGCCCCGCTGACTCGGTACGAGCGACCTTGAGGACGAGTTCGCGGTCGGGATCTTCTGAGTCGGTGTCGTGGACTGCGAGTGCGACACCGCTGGAACCCTCACCACGCCGACTGGTCACGAAGAAGCGATCGGCGACGATGTCGTCCTTCTGTGCGTCGACGGGGTCGCCGACCGGTGTCGGATCCTCGACGCGGTCCCCTCGCCGGAGGTCGTCCCTCTCTTGACGAAGGAGCTCGAGTACCTCGTCAATGGTCGACGGCCGCTCTGATTCCACAGCGCGGGTCGCCATCTCAATGACGTCGGCGACGCCGTCAGGCATACCTGGTGACGCTGCTCGCGGGTCGAGTGCGCCCGCCTCGGACAGGCGCTGCTCCAACTCGACAAACGTCTCGGCGGGCGGCTTCCCGGTCAGCAGGAGATAGGCGACGACACCGAATCCGTACACGTCGAGCGGTATCGGGGGGAGTCCTTCGACGGAGTGGCGCGCTTCAGGCGCGAGCCAGAGCCAGTCGTCATGATCAGCCACCCCCATGAGATCGTCTACGCCAGCACTGATCGCAGTCAGGCGCGAGACATTCCTGGTCGAGCTGTCGCGCTGCGCGAAGTACCAGTCGCGGATCGTGAGGTTCGGCAGGGCATCCTTAATCGGCGTTGCCCACACACGCCGTGGTGACAGCGCCCGGTGCCGTAGATGGACGTTGTGCGCGAAACGCAGAATCTCGCCCAGCCGGATGGCCAAGGCGATGCGCTGGTCGAGATCTAACTCGGTTCCCTCCCCCGCGATGTAGGCGTCGAGCGGGAGTTCCCTGGCGTCGTGCTCGAACACCAACGCCGGGCCGTCATCGGTTCGCTTGAAGTCGAGGGGCACCGCGATGCCGCCGTGGCGCAACCCCTGGGTGAGCTGAAACTCGCGCTGGGCGAGCTGCTCGATCTGCTGGCGGTCGGCCGGCGATGCCGTCGCAGGCACGTCGTACAGACGTAGCCGGCGCTTGACGTCGGGCAACGCCGGGAGATTGACAAGCACGTCCTGCCAGTCTCGTCCCTGCGCTATCGGTTCGTCATCGGCAACGACGAAGTCACCAACCATCCGGACCTTGGGCGTCGGCGTGAACCCGACGGCATCACAGAGGGAGCGAACTTGCCTCGCCCGCTGAAGGTCGATTGGCTGGCGGAAGTCGTGCGGAGGCTGGACGAGGAAGTCCGAGAGCTTCAGAAGGCGGGGCTTGGAGTTGACGTGGTACCCGTCGAGAGTCAGCACTCCAATGTCACCCGGACTGGCAATCTCAACAGAGCTGCCCTCTCCGTGCATGACGACGACAGCGTGGATGCGCGGCACCAGCCCCCTCGCCGCCTGGTTGGGCGCTCGATCTTGAAGGAGGCCTTTGAGCCACTTCGCCTTGCGATCGGCGGCCAGCCGGGGGTTCTCGACGTTGCGCTGGCCCTGGTTCCAGCGCTGCGCGTTGCCGCGAATCGTGCCGTGCCAGCCCTTCAGCTCGACGAGGTACATCCCCTGAGTTGTGAGCAGCAGCACGTCAACCTCGGCGGTACGGCCCTGATCGTTGATAAAGGTCAGGTTCGCCCAGGCAGTGGTGATGCCATCGTCCGGGAGAAGCTCACGGAAGGCGTCGAGCGCGGCAGCTTCGGCAGGACTCGCCGGCTCACCCATCACCTTCCACAGCGGGGAGTCAGGCTTCATCGCGCGCCGTTCTACGCGCGCTAAGGCGCTGTCCAAGCACACGTAGCAACCACAACCGCTTCACGCGGAAAACCCTATCGGCGGGGGTGCCTGAATGGGGATAACCCATGAGTGTCGGCGCAAGTCCCATCTAGTTAGCTATCGCAGGATCTGGCACCCAGACGTGGCGCGTGACTCCACGGTCCTCCTCGGTGGCGCGTCCACCGAGCTCAATGGTGATGAGCTCATCGCCTTCGTAGGCCGGGCTGAGTTCGAGGGTTAGGTAGTCGAACAGTTCACGTTCGTGGACGGCAACGATGACTTGCCGCTCGTTCTGTTTCGCAAGAAGGCGGATCAGACCAGCGAATTGTGCGACGTGGACTTCGTCCATGGCTTGTACGGGATCGTCAAAGATGAGGCACGGGACGATTGGCTCAACCGCTAGATGGAGCGCAAGAAACAACGAGAGGGCGGCGGTGTTCAGGTTGCCTGCAGACAACATCATCTGCGGTGGGCCGCCGGCTTCGCCGTTGCGATGGGTCGTCTCCAAAGTGATATCGAACGTCTTTTTGGTAGCGCTGGGGACACCGAAGCTGGGGATGAAACCTTCGCTTGGCGCGAGTCTGGTGAACACCGTCTTCCAGACTTCGTTGAGGGATTCGGTGAAGACGCGATGGACGATGGCAGTGCGGGCTTGTGTCGCGGCTTCGTGGACATCTTTCGCTACTGCTTGTCGTCTCTTCGATTCAGCAACGCGGTCGTCCCACAGCTTCTTCCGTTCGGCTAGGTCAGCGAGACGCTGAACAATTTCGGATTCATGTTCCAAGGCCGATGCGAGACGGGCCGCTTCGGTAGCCATGGTCCGTTGCTGGTTGTCGACATCGGAAAGGCGGGCGACTTCTGCTTCGGCCCGGTTCAGTAGTTCAGTCAACATTGCCTCGAACGAATCGAACGTCGCGGACACGTTCATTTGGAGTCGGGCCGCGTATCTGCCAAGTTCGCTGCTGATATGGCGTTCTTCTGATGAGGCTGTCTCGAGGCGGGCGAGTGATTGCCGCAGGTCATTCACGCGCCTGCTGAGGTCCTTCCCGTGGGAGATAGCAGCCTCGATGTCGCCGGCCTGGGCAGTGAGATCGACAAGCGTTGCATGGCGTTGTTCGAGGGCTAACCGCTGGTCAGCGGTTAGGAGTTGAAGCGTGAGCTGCGTGTAATCAGTTCCTGCCCGCGTGACCCTTGCCGCCAATTGGTCGCGGCCGGCGCGAAGGTCGATGAGCTGCTGTCCGCGTGTAGTGAGTTCGGCAAGTTTTGTTGTTATGTGGGCGCTGAGACTAGGGGCGCCGGTTTCAGCGAAGTCGCGGTCGCAAACCGGGCACACCTCGCTGGCACCAATGACAGTACTGAGCGCAGCTAGGCCCTCGACCAGAGCGCTCGAATGCTCACGAGCGTCGGCGAGCCGCTTCTGAAGGTCGTCCAACTCATTTCGGTCAGCCTCCAGTTGAGTGCTGACGGCTTCGGTCCTTGCGCGAATGTTGGAGTCGTTTTCCAACTCTTGGAGGGCAAGGCTCAAAGCCCGCTCGACAGCGATGCCTAGTTCGCTGCGCGTGTCCACACCTACGGCTTCGGCGGCTGCTTGCCCCGCCCGGACCTTTACCCCTTCCGTGGCCTCCCATGCCGCTTGATCGGCGTTGGCAGCCTCCAACGCGGCGCGGGCTTCCTGGATTAGTTGCATCGTGGCGCGTTCTGTCAGCGCTGAGATACGGCCCCCCAAGGCGATGATTTCTTGGTGGAGTTTCGCGGCAGCCACAGAGTCGGCGCTAGCGGTTTCGTCATTGAGCGCCGACCAGACGAACCCGAGAAGGTCACTATCAGTCATGCCGTCAGCCGTGTTCAAGTGGAGTCCGACGATAGCCTCACGGACCGCGACCCGAGCTTTATCGACCTCAGTCCGAGCCTTGGCCCGCTCTGCGCTCTGTTCCTTGAGTTGCGTCGCCGCTACCTTCGCTTCGCGGTCGGCTTCGTCAACGCCGATTGCGAGCTTCTTGACGAGCCTGAGGTCAAGTGCGTCGCTAAGCCCATCGCGCAGGGCGTCCAGCTTCTCAAGGCCGAGCAGTTCGTTCACGAACTTTTCGAGAGCGGTCTGTTCGTTTCGCTCTCGGGCTTGATACAAGTCAAGCAGCCGTCCCAGAGACGACTGGTCCAGATAGCACCGTTCAGCGTAGAAGTTAGCGGCTTCGTTGCTGAACGCCGGAGTGCCCTCCAAACGCGCGCCGTTCACAGTCAACGGGACGCCGGGGGTGCCCGACTGCAGGTATTCAGCGACGTCGGCTCGAACCGTTGCATAGGACTGCCCGAAGAACGGCAGATGCGCCCGGTAGCGATCGGATTGTCGTTCCATGCTCCTGATGTGACCAGTCAAGGCGAGTTCGAGCGCAGAGAGGATGCTTGTCTTGCCTGTGCCGTTCGGGCCGTGGATAAGGACAACTGGCGCATCAAATGGCAGATCACGCGTGCCCTCGATACAACGAAAGTCGGAGACCATCAAACGGCGGATCGGGACGTCACTCATTCGTCGTCCTCGATCTCTTCAGTCCAACCCGCTCCCTCGTTCGCGTATCGACGGAGGGCCTCTCTTACTGCGCGAGAGCCATCGACCGCCGCCTCAATGAGCGCGATATGGTCCGGAGTTGTCTTCAGTGGGCCGAGCGCCGCCATCACCTCGTTGGTCGGATCGCCCCCGGGGACCAAGTCCGGGTTCGGCAGCTTAAGCGGCAGTAGGACAGCGACAGCCTCTTCTATTTCGGCGACATCGGGCGTTGTAGACGCAATGGGAAGGACGCGGACATACCGCTCCAATTCGTTTCGGTCAGACGCAGCGACTCCGCCAATGATCACAAGACTCATGGGGCGGCGCGACGCGGCTACGTCAAGGGAACGAGCCAAACCCGCGACAAGACGCTGCAGGCGCCGGCGGGGAACTTGACCGGTTGCGACCAGAACGAGGTCATGCGAGTTGCCGGTCCCGCGAGCGGCGGCGTCGAAGTCGAACTCTGTACCGGCCACCGTTAGCGGCTTGGGAAGACGTTCAAAACCGGCGTTCTCCAGCACAGAGAGGACTTCTTGAACGCTTGTCATCAGAACCCTCCCGCCAGCCTAAACGCCTCGTATAGGTCGTCGACCGAGTCCGCATCGCTGACGTTCGATGCGACGTTGAAACGACCAGGGCCGATCTTGCCGTCACGACCGAAGCGAGGTCTCGGAGACCGGGTGAAGCGAGGGGATTCCTCATCGGCGATCACGATCAGCACATCGTCATCGCGGTCGTCGAATGAACCCTGCAGTTCAAGTTTGGTTGACGTCGTGGCGTCCTTCACGAAAAACACCCGAGCA
>NZ_JBYCLE010000285.1:0-1259 GCF_057473765.1 Mycobacterium sp. TH-M106
CAAAGCGGATGTCAGTGATGCGAAAGACACCAACTCGTCGGAGTGACGGGACCGGCGCGGAACCTGTCAACCTGGATGAGTCACCGTTGTGCGCTACTTACTGAACGTCCGGTTGGCCGGGTCGGTTGATCCTCCTGGGTACGTGGCAGGCTCGGCGCCTTGCGCGCCGAGCTCGGTATCGAGCGGGGGGCACCGTCACCGCGCCGGTCGCCGGTCTGGCGGCTGTCGCAGCGGCGCGCAGGGAGGTGGACCGCGTGCTCGACAGTGCCGAGCGCCGTCCGGTGTCGATCGGGCAGGTCACGTCGCTGGCCGAGGCGCGCACCACCGTCCTGCTTGACGAGATCGTCACCGTGGTCGCCGCCGAGAAATGTCCGGTGGATCCGCGGATACGCGATCTGCACGCCTACGGCCCGGTGCTGGCCGAGACCCTGCGCGTCTGCCTGGACAGCTTCGGCGACGTCGGAGCAGCCGCGCAGGAGCTGCAGGTGCATCCCAAGACGGTCCGCTACCGGGTGCGGAGGGTCGAGTAGCTGAAGGTGGTCTCATTGTCAGATCCCGAAGTGCGGCTGCTGTTTTCGCTCGGGCTGCGCATCGTAGAAAGATCGCCTTAGCGACGAGATCGATCGACACCCAGCAGCACCGTCGGCTGCATGGCGACCGTGTCGCAGCCGCCGCAGTCAGACGAGCCCACCTAGCCGATCGTGCCGTATGCTTTCTCTCGGATCTCTTTCGAATTTTGAGGTGGGATACATCATGCGCGCTACTAAGCTGCTGCTTTTGGCCATCACCGGTACGACAGCCGCATTCGGCGCCTTCGGCGTCGCCCACGCTGACGGCAATGATGACGCATTTATCGAGGCGCTCAATGCAGAGGGGATTGAATACCCGAACTCAAGCCAGGCGATATCCAGCGGCAAAGCTGTCTGTTCCTACATCATCGCGGGACGGCACAGCGAACAACAAACCGCACAAATGGTGTTAGACGAAAACCCCAAGCTCTCGCCGATTCAGGCCGTTCAGTTCGTGAACCTCGCCCGGGGCGCCTATTGCCCCCTGCCGCCGATGGGTGGAGGCGGTGGCGGCTAGCCTCATGACTTTCATGAACTGGCCGCTGACGCCGTCGACCTCCGGTCGCGAGTCGTTGGTCTCACCGGTGGGCGGACTGCTGTTGAGCTAGGTGCTGCGTTGCCTGGGATTTGCTAAATCTGCTTCGGGGGCGTCGGTTTCCCGACGGGCTGGCGGCGAGGCATATGAACCGG
>NZ_JBYCLE010000286.1:0-12130 GCF_057473765.1 Mycobacterium sp. TH-M106
TGCTTGGCCCGCGACTTGCCGAAACCGAAGCCCATCCGGGCCCCGCCCTGCATCCGCGAGAACATCACGAACAGCCCGACCAGCAACAGCAGCGGCAGCATGTAGACCAGCAGCGAACCGAGGATGCTGCCTTGGTTGACGACGGTGTTGATCTCGGCTTTCTTGCCACTCAACGCGTCATAGAGGGTGACCGCGTACCCGGTCGGGTACTTGGCGATGATCTTGTCTGAGCCGTCGGTGGCGCTGGTGGCCTTGTCCAGGGTCAACCGCAGCTGCTGCTCGCGGTCGTCGATCTGCGCGCTCTTGACGTTGCCGTCATGGATCTGCGCCACCGCCACCGAAGTGTCGACGGGCTGGTATCCGCGGGTGTCGTCGCTGAAGTAGAAGAACGACCAGCCGAGCAGCAGCACCACGGCGATCGCCGTGAGCGTGCGGACCACGTTTTTCCGATTCATCAAGCATCGGCCATCAACGTCATGGGGTCGGCCGACTCCTTCCGGTGGTAGCGGTAACAGTCAAGGCTACCGCCCATGGCCGTTGCCGACGTGGCTGAGCCGGTTCGCAACCCCTTCTCAGCACGGTGTGGTTGTGCTTTGGTGAGACGATGAGCGTCTCTACGCCCGCCCCTGCTGAACGCGTAGTCGAGACCAATGGTGTGGTGTTGCGGGTCACCGAAGCAGGCGACCGAAGTTCCGGCACCCCGGTGGTGATCTTGGCGCACGGCTTCCCGGAACTGGCCTACTCGTGGCGTCACCAGATCCCGGCCCTGGCCGACGCGGGTTTCCACGTATTGGCCCCCGATCAACGCGGTTACGGCGGCTCGTCGCGACCTGAGGAGGTCGCCGCCTACGACATCGCCGCCCTCACCGCCGACCTGGCCGGCCTGCTCGACGACGTCGGCGCGCAGCGCGCAGTCTGGGTCGGCCACGACTGGGGCGCCCCCGTCGCCTGGAGCGCCGCGCAGCTGCACCCCGACCGGGTGGCGGCGGTGGCGGGGTTGAGCGTCCCACCGGTGCCCCGTCCGCGGGTGCCGCCCACGGTGGCGTTCCGCAAGATCTTCGGTGAGAACTTCTTCTACATGCTCTATTTCCAACAGCCAGGTGTCGCCGACGCCGAACTCGCATCCGACCCGGCCCGCACCATGCGCAGGATGCTGGGCGGTCTGCAACGCGCCGGAGATCCAGCCGCTGCGGCCCGGATGCTCGCTCCGGGTCCGATGGGCCTCATCGACCGGTTTCCCGAACCGGACGGGCTGCCGGATTGGATCAGCGCCGACGAGTTCGACCACTACGTCACCGAATTCGCCCGCACCGGGTTCACCGGCGGCTTGAACTGGTATCGCAATCTCGACCGCAACTGGGAGATCCTGGCCGACCCGGTGGCCGCCACCATCGACGTCCCGGTGCTGTTCATCGCCGGAACCGCCGACCCGGTGCTGGGCTTCACCCGTCGCGACCGAGCCACGGAACTGGTCACCGGCTGCTACCGAGAGGTGATGATCGACGGCGCCGGGCACTGGCTGCAGCAGGAACGGCCCGGCGAGGTCAACGCGGCGCTGTTGGAGTTCCTGTCCGGACTGCAGCTGTGATCGCCGCACCAGCCGCGCCACTGCGGTTCGGAGTCTTCATCACGCCGTTTCATCGTTACAACTGAAGTTGGCCGTTGTTGGCCAACGCCGGGGTAACGGTTGCCCGGCCCGGATCGCCGCGTGCGTTCCGGCGAGGCGGGCGAGATGCGGTTCCTCGCATCCTTGGCCGGTGTCGGCTACCGGTGCTCACCTGTTGGCTGTCTGGTCCGGTCTGGTGGGCAGCTCTCACCGCGCGATCCTCCGGTCGCTGCGGTGTCACACCTTTCCGTCGCCGGGCCGAATAGCCTTGGGCGCGACGCCCGATAACCGTGGCCGCGGCCTGGTGACGGGTGACGTTTTTATAGGGGCGCTGCCAGTGTTGAGCGCCCCAAACGCTGCTGTAGGCGGGGTTGACCGCGAACACCTCGACACCGGCCCGGTGGCACATGCCGGCCAGCCGGTTGCGGAACACCGCCGTCGGGATCCCCGACACGGTGGCGCGGAAGCGCTTCCCGCGGGCGCCGCGGCCCATCGTTTCCCGTCCGAGGGCCCGCGCGTCGGCGAAGTCGAGATCCTCGACCGCGATCGCACCGATGGCGTGCCGTTGGGTGTAGCGCAGCAGTTTCGTGATGGCGTGGCGTAGTTGGGCATCGCGGCGCGAAGCACTGCCCGACAGGTCGATGTCGATGCGCTGCGCGGCCCCGACCGGGTTGCCGTTGGCGTCCAGGCGGCTCACCGCGAGATGCCCGTCGTTGAGGTCCACCCCGACCACCGGGCCTATGGTGTGCACATCGTCACCGGGGCCGCAGCCGTCACGTCCCACCCAGTAGGGCACCGAGGGGATCGCCCACGCCGCGCTCAGATACCGGCCAGCACGGCCGGGTTTGCGGGTGATCGTGTAAGACACCGAGTTAGCGCTGCTGATCCGCTGAGCCCATTCGTCGTGGCGGTAGGGAAATTTCGCGGGACACGACAACACGTAGCGCCCGCGTGCGGCGTTGGCCATGTGCTCCAATGGTTTGGGCAACCGGACACTGATTTCACCAGTCGGGGTGACGGTGATGGTCAGGTTGCCGAACGGCTCATCTGGGGAGCCGTTAGCAGTGATCCGATACCGGGCGGCGTCCCACCTGTCGCGCCAGCCATCGGCGGTCAGACCGGCATCGCGCAGATGGTGACGCATCTTGGCCAGCCGCTTCCCGCCTTCCACGACGCGCACCCGGTGATCGGCGCGGTCGGCTTCGGTGCGGGCGAGCTCGGCGCGCAGATGCTGCAGCCGCTGTTGCTTTTGGAACCGTTCCGCCTGGCTGGCGTAGCCCTTGGGCTCCTTGGCTTTGCGGCGGGCTTTGCGCTCACCGGCGGTGAGAGTGTCGGCGGTGGGGGCGGCCAGGCGTTTGTCGATGGTGGCGATCGCCGCCCGCAACCCGATGGTGTGGCGGTGCTGGGCGTCGCGGGCCAGCCGGTGCTGGTCATCGTTGCCGGCGATGATCGCATTGGCCCACCGTGCCGAGGATTGCGCGGTCAGCGCCTTCTTGCGGGCGTTCAGCCGGGCGCGGCGCACCCGGCGGCGCTTGTCGTCACTCAACAGGGGATCCACCGGTTCGCGCCGAGATGTCGCGGCCAGATCCGCGCGCCGCAACCGGCCCAGATGCGCAGCGACCCGATCGAGCACCAACTCGTCGTCGGCAGACGTGCGCAGCCGCGTGGTGATCGCCACTCCCACCGGAGCGGCCACCGGTTTCACCCCGCGCCATGAGCGCAGTTTGCGTTCGGTCACGCGGCATCACCGCTTCCGGTTTCGGCCGTCACCGCCGCGCGCAGCCGTTTCGTTTTCGCCGACCGCTGCCCGTATAGGCGGCCGGCGAAACTGGTCACGATCGCCAGCATGTCGCGCACCAGCTCCGATTCGGCCGACTCGTCCTCGGGCTGGCCGGTGTAGATCACCGTCACCCCGTAGCCGGCCAGCAGGTTCTCGATCACCCCGACGCCGAACCGGGCCAGCCGGTCCGGGTGCTCCACCAGCAGCCGATCCACACCGGGTTTCATGCACTCGTTTAGCGCTTTACGCAGTCCGGCCCGCCGATCCGACAACCCCGACGCGACATCGGTGAACACCACCAGGGCATCATCGGCGTGCGCCCGCAGCCGGGCCACCTGCCGGTCGAGGTCCCCTTCGGCCTGTTGGCGCCGCGAGGAGACCCGCGCATACCCAACCGCCTTGCCTGCCCCAGGTTTGCGGGCGATCGCGTCCAAGTCGCCGACCCGAAAGATCCGCCGCCCGCCGGCGCCGCGCGCATCCGGCAGCCGCCCCTCAGCGGTGTAGCGACGCAACGTGCGCGTCGACACCCCCAACCGGTGCGCCGTCACGGTCGCCGACACGTAGTCGTCGGGACCACGGTTAGCCATCGGCGGCATCCTCATCGCCGCGTGGCATTTCACAGAGCATCCGGGGCGGCGCGCAGACCTGGGCGGACATGTCAGCAATGCTTCATCAGGTCGTTGACGTCGAACGGCAACTCCACGCCATGTTCGGCCAGGATCGCCCGCACGTCTGCCTCAGCAACGGTCACGCCGTCTTTCATCGCGTAGAACATCGCCTGCTCGACGTGGCCCATGACGTCTTGGTGCGTGGCGCACCAGCGCTGTACCTGCCGTTTGACCGCGTCTCGTTGGCGCTTCTTCTTCGGCGGCATCGACCTGTACGCATACGCCCGATGCGCGTTCTGCGCGCTCTTGTATCCATAGCCCTGAGCGTCATCGAGGACTTCGCCGGTCGCCTCATCAACCACGACGTAGCGCTTGTCGTAACCACCTGACAGCGACGCGCTGACAACAGCTTTCACGCGCCTCTCGCCCACACCTTCGCCCCTTCCACGTAGACCGAACACACCATCACAGATGGCCAACAATGACCTACAAACCAGTACCACAAACCGCGAATACCGGGCTCGCTACCCAGATACTCCCAGAAGGGTCCGACAAGTCGATTTAGCCGCTACTGGCCAACAAAACCGCCAGCTGATCCCAACCCGGTCCGTCGAGGACTGCACCTACGGGCTGGCCGACTTCGCGAACTACTTCGGCGCGGCCGGCTTCGTTCCGTTGGCCAACGCCGTCGAGGGCTCCCCGCGGTCGCCGCGGGAGTTCGTCGAAACCTACGCCGCGACCGGCAACTGCTGCATCGGCACACCCGACGATGCGATCGCCTACATCACCGACCTGCTCGACCGGTCCGGTGGATTCGGCACCCTGCTGCTGCTCGGCCACGACTGGGCGCCGCCCGCGGCCACCTACCACTGCTATGAATTGCTGGCCCGCAACGTGATTCCGCACTTCCAAGGACAGCTGACCGCGCCGCGGGCCTCCCATGACTGGGCTAAAGGCATGCGCGATCGGCTGTTCGGGCGAGCCGGGGAGGCGATCATGAAAGCGGTCGGCGAGCACACCGACGAGCTCAAGCAGCAGGCGGAACAGGGCTGATGCGCGCGGCGGTGCTGCGCGCCGGCCGCATGGTGTGCCGTGAGGACGTACCCGATCCGGTGCCTGGGCCCGGCCAGGTGCTGGTCGCGGTGAAAGCGTGCGGCATCTGCGGGTCCGACCTGCATTTCGCCTCGCGACGACGATGGGCGCGCACCAGACCATCGACCCGGCTGAAGGGTCGCCGTTCGACACGGTGACGCCGAAGGCGATCTTCGAGGCGGTCGGGGTGCCGGGCGTCATCGACGACGTGCTGCGACGCACCCCGGTCGGCAGCCGGATCGTCGTCGTCGGGGTGTGCATGCAGCCCGACACCGTGCATCCGTTCTTTGCCATCGCCAAGGAGATCAACGTGCAGTTCGTGCTCGCCTACGACCCGGGCGAGTTCGCCGAATCGTTGCGGGCCATCGCCGACGGCGAGATCGACGTGACGCCGTTGATCACCGGCGAGGTCGGACTGGACGGGGTGGGCGCGGCCTTCGACGACCTGGCTGACCCGGACCGGCACTGCAAGATTCTGGTCACGCCGTAGCGGGGCCGACGTAGCGGTGGAACGACTCCGGGTCACGGGTCGCTGTGGTGGCGCTCCCGTTGGGCGCGGCGGTCGAGATGGACTGAGATGTGGTGAGCCCCGACGACCTCGACGCACTCGAAGAGACGCTCGACATCCTGAGGCATCGCGAGCTTGTCAACTCGCTGAAGCGGTCGCAAGAAGAGGCCGCTCAGGTCCGGCATGCACCAACATGCGGGCCAGGGCGCCAGGCCCCACCCGCAACCGCTCTGCCTGCCGATGCAGCGCGACGTGGTCAGCCTCATCGAGGCGAACCGTGATTAGACCGGTCAACGCTGGGCGGCGGCCGCGAGATCCTGCGGCCCCGCCGGCGGATAGCCCCCGGCCGACTGCAGCTGCCGCGACCACTCACCCACCAGGCCTACCAGGTCGTCGAGGTCGTCACCGAGTCCGGCGATGATCGGCGCACATCCGTCGTCGGTGGTCACCTCGACGGCCTCGCGCGAGGCCCGGCCGGCATCGGTCAACGCGCCTTCGCGGATCAGCCCCCTAGCGACCAGCCGCTCCTCGGCGCCAGTCAGGTCGTCGTCGGCCCAGGCCCTGGTCCGCATGTAGCTGCGTAGCGGCAGGCCCCAGTACGCCTCGGTGATCAGACCGATCTCGACGGCGTCGAAACCGGCTGTGGTCCAGGCATTCACGTGCACGTCGCCGCGGTATTCGCGCAGCTGGTCCGCCAGCCGCCACGCGTCGGCCAGTGGTTCACCGGGGAGACCTTGGGCCACCAGGCCGGCAAACAGTGGTTTGCCGGCCAACGGCAGTGAATCCGTCGCCCGCCGTAACAACTCCAGCGCGCGGTCGAGACCGTCTGGGCTGTCGCCGAGGACGCGGCGAAGCTGGGCCAGCGCACCGTCGGTGCGCACCCGGCAAATGGTCCGGGCGTCGGTCAGGCCCCAGCCGCGGGTGACCGCAGGCACCACGACGGCCGGGTTGAACACCGCGAAGGCCGCGGCGACCACCTCACCGGGCACCTGTCCCATGACCGAGCCGCGGCTACAGAAGTAGGCGGGCCCGTCGGGCATCTCGACCTCGCCGGTCTTGCCGGGACTGGGTCCGAAACCCAGTGCCGCATAGCCACGGTGGCACTCCGGGGCGAAGTACACCTGCGCTGCAAACGGTTCGATCGCCGTGGCCAACGCTCTCGACGGGTCAGTCATGGTGGGCAGCTCCTTAGTTTGCGTGACCAGGTTCTGGCCTCAACGGTAGTCGCCGGTGCCGGTCCGACCGCCGAGGCGCTAGGGTGCCAGACATGTCGACTGCACGCAGCGCCAAGGCGCTCGGCGTGATTGTGGGTCTGACCGCCGTGACGCTGTCCGGATGCGACGCCAATCCGGGAGCGGCCGGCGACAACCCGCGCCGGGTGACGGTCATCGGTTCCGGGCAGGTCCAAGGCGTGCCGGACAGGTTGACTGCTGACGTGGGCATCGAGTTCGTCGCCTCTGATGTCACAGCCGCGATGAACCAGAGCAGCGAACGCCAGCAGGCGGTCATCACCGCGCTGGTGGACGCCGGCGTGAGCCGCAAGGACATCAGCACCACCACGGTCAGTTTGCAGCCGCAGTACGGCAATCCGGACGGTGCCGCTGGAGGTGGAGCTGCCATCACCGGCTACCGCGCCGACAACACGATTCGGGTCAAGGTTGCCTCGGACTCCGCGTCGCAGGCACTGGCGTTGATCGTCAGCACCGGCGGCGACGCCACCCGGATCAATTCGGTGAGCTACTTCGTCGACGACGATTCCCAACTCGTGCGTGACGCGCGGGCGCGCGCCTTCGACGACGCGAAAGGCCGCGCCGAACAATACGCCCAGTTGTCCGGTCTCCACCTCGGCAAAGTGATCTCGATCTCCGAAGAGTCCGGCCACACCCCACTTTCCGTGTTGCCCGCGCCGACGCCGGCGCCCCGCGGTGCGATGGCCGCACCGGTTCCGGTGGAACCCGGCCAACAGACGGTGAGCTTTTCGGTGACCGCGGTCTGGGAGCTGGTCTGAGCCGATGGTGGCGACCCGGCGGCGCTTGCGCGGCTACTCCTGGTAGACGCGGGGGTCGAGGGTCCCGATGTAGGGCAGGTCGCGGTAGCGCTCGAGGTAGTCCAGCCCGTAGCCGACCACAAACTCGTTCGGGATATCGAAGCCCACATAGGTGATGTCGACGCCGGCGCGCGCCGCGTCGGGCTTGCGCAGCAGTGTGCATACCCGCAGCGACCGTGGATGGCGGGTGGCCAGATTGCGCAACAGCCACGACAACGTCAACCCCGAGTCGACGACATCCTCGACGATCAGCACATCGCGGTTGCTGATATCGCGGTCGAGATCTTTGAGGATGCGCACCACCCCCGACGACGACGTCGACGACCCGTACGAGCTGACCGCCATGAACTCGAACTGGCTGGGCAACGGGATCGCCCGGGCCAGATCCGTGACGAACAGCACCGCTCCCTTGAGCACGGTGATCAGCAGCAGATCCGCACCCTCGAGCAGGCCCCAGTCCTGGTAGTCCCGGCCGATCTGCGCACCGAGCTCGGTGGTGCGAGCACGGATCTGCTCCTCGGTCAGCAGCACCGATTTGATGTCACCCGGGTACAACTCCGGCGGGTGCCCCGACGAGGCCCCCGGCGAGCTCGTAGCCACGACCACAGCGTGCCACGCGCGGCGACGACAACCAACCGCCGGGTCAGATCGGCTCTCGCCGTAGCCGCAGCAAACCGTCACCGCGACCGGCGACCAACCGCTGACCGCGTAATGCGGACCCGACCGCGACCCCGCCCTGACCGCGCCACCCGGTGACCAGCCTGTCCACCCCGCGGATTTGTCTGTCGGTCAGTCCCGTCGCGCCGCCGGCCAGCAGCCAGCACCGGATCGCCGCACGCCGGACCGGGCCGGGCAACGCGCTCAAGGCGTCGGTGTCCAGCCCGGTACCCGCTGTGACACCGGGCAACGCCTGCGCGGCCAGCGAGTCGATCAGCTCGGTGGTCTCCCGCAGCGCCGTCGCGGTGCGGGCCAACGCCTCGGCGACCCCGCCGCCGAGCACCTCCTCCAGCAGCGGCAGCACCTCGTGACGCAACCGGGTGCGGGTGAAGCGGCGGTCGTTGTTATGCGGATCCTGCCAGGGCGTCAGCGCAAGCTCCAAGCAGGCGGCGCGCGTCACGTCGCGCCGTACCCCCAGCAGCGGCCGGCACCACGGCGGGTCGTACGGGAACATCCCGGCTATCGAGCGGGCGCCCGAACCGCGGCCCAGCCCGAGCAGCACCGTTTCGGCCTGGTCGTCGAGCGTGTGGCCCAGCAACACCGGGTCGTGGCCGCGAGCCTCGTCCAGCGCGGCGTAACGGGCTGCGCGGGCCGCAGCCTCGGGGCCGCCGTCGATGCCCACGGAGGCAGATATCACTTGGGCGCCAACGCATCCCAGATGCGTTGCCTGCGCCGCTGCGGTAGCGGCTACCGACGCCGATCCGGGTTGCAGGCCGTGGTCGACGATCAGCGCGGTGGTGGGCAGCAGCTGCGCGGCGACCGCGGTCAGCGCCAGCGAGTCGGCACCACCGGACAGCCCCACCGACCATCGGCCGGCGGCGGGCAGGTACGCCTCGGCGAACTTCGCGACAGCCTTGCTCAGCTGAGCTACAGCACTCGGTTGATCCACCGTTGCGGCTCTTCGATCTCCATGGGCAGCGGTAAGGTCTGCGGATCCGACCAGACCGCGTTGAACCGGTCCATCCCCACCCGGTCCACCACTTGGTCGACGAATGCCCTGCCGCGGGTGTATTGGCTGAGTTTGGCGTCGATGCCCAGCAACGCGCGCAACAGCCGCTGCAGCGGTGGCTGGCTGCGCTGCCGCCGTTCGTCGAAGCGGCGGCGGATGGTCGCCACTGACGGCACCACGACGGGGCCGACGGCGTCCATCACATAGTCGGCATGGCCCTCCAGCAGCGTGCCGAGCACCAGCACCTGGTCCAGGGCGGTGCGCTGCGCCTCGGACTGCACCGCGCGTAACAGGCCCAGAATCCCCGACGGGCCTCCCGGCGTGGCGGTCCCAGGGGCCGCGGGTGTCACAGGGTCCACAGGGTCCACAGGGTCCACAGGGGCGCCGAAGCGGCGGTTCCAGACGTAACCGGCGAGCCGGAGCAGCACCTGCACGGCGTCGTCACCGCTTTCGGCGGTCAGCACCGCCAACGCCTGCGACATGTAGCCCGATAGCCACGGGTTAACGGTGAACTGCACCCGATGCGTCGCCTCGTGCAGGCATACCCACAACCGGAAGTCCGCCGGCGTCACCCGTAGTTGGCGCTCGACGGCGATCACGTTCGGGTACACCAACAACAGGCTGCCGGCACTATCGGGGGTGAACGGGTCGTACTGGCCGAGAATGCCCGACGCGACAAACGCCAGCACCGCACCCGCCTGCGCACCGGTGACCCGCCCGGTGAAAAAACCATGCGCCCGCTCGGTCCCGCCCGTCATCACCCGCATCGATTCGGCGGCCGCGGTGATCCACTGCGGCCGGTCGACGATCCGGGCGTCGGGCACCGCACCGTCGTCACCCAACCCGGTCACCTCCCGCACCAGCGGTTCAGCGACCCTGGCCGAGCTGATTAAGTCATCGACCACCTGGCGGCGGGTGTACTCGGTGGTCGGCGGCGCCGGGCGGGCCAGCCAGCCGCCGACCGCGGCGGCGAAGCGCCAATCCACCGCGCGCCCGATGGTCACGTCAGACGACTCAGCTAACGAGGTTGTCACGATCCGCATCCACACGACCGCAGAATGGCGGCCACCGCGTCGATCGCGGTGCGCCCGGTCGGGCCGGCGTCATTGGAGATCAACGCGAACGTCAGCACCCGCCAGCTGCGGTCGGTGACCACGCCGGCTAACGCGTTGGTGCGGGTCAGCGAGCCGGTTTTGGCCCGCAACCACCCCGCCGTGTCGTGATCGACAGCCGGGTCGAGGAAACGCTCGGACAGGGTGCCGCTGCCCCCGGCGACCGGCAGCATGTCCAGCAGCGGCCGCAGTGCCGGCTCGCCCCGCCCGGCGGCCGCCTGCACCACCTCGTCGAGGGTCTTCGCCGTCAACCGATCGTCGACCGACAGCCCGCTGGAATCCACCAGCGTGGTGCCGCTCAGCTCGACGTGGGCCGTAGCCAGCCGGTTGGTCACCGCATCCACAGCCCCGGAGAACGACCGCGGCCGGTGCAGGGCCGCCGCCACTTCACGGCCGATGCATTCGGCCATGACGTTGTCGGAGGCATTCATCATCTCCCCCAACCGGTCGATCAGCGGCGCCGACCGCACCGAGGCCAGTTCGCGTCCAGCGGCCAAGCCGGTGGCCGAGCTGGGCGAAGTGGCCCCAGTGGCCCCGTTGGCCCCGGAAGCTGACGTGGCTGAACTAGCCGAACTAGCCGAACGAGCCATCGTCACCCGGCTGGTGTCGACGCCGAGTGCGTCGGCAAGCGCACGCCCGGCATCCAGCGCGGGGGTCACCGAGCGGCGGGACTCGACGCTGACCGGCTGAATCCGTCCCCCGTCGAGCATCACCGACTCGATCGGGGCGACGTCACCGCCCTCGATATCCAGAGGATCCCAGCCCGGCGCCATCGTCGGCCCGCTGAACGCTGAGGTGTCCACCTGTATCGCCGTTGGCGCCGCGCCGCTACGGCGGACCTGATCGGCGAGGTCGCTGATGCGCGCCGCATCCCGATACCAGGTTTGCTGGCCGGGCGGAGCCGCGGACAACGTCGGGTCGCCGCCACCGACCAGCACGATGACCCCGGGCTGATCGCCGGCTGTCACCCGGGTGGTGACCCGGGCGTTGCGGTCCAGCGCCAGCAGTGCTGCGGCCGTGGTGAGAACTTTGTTGGTCGATGCCGGCTGCATGGGCAGATCGCGCTGCTGAGCCCAGAGCTCCGTTCCGGTCATCGCGTCGGTGATCCGACCGCTCAGCGTTCCGAGGTTGGGGTCGGACACCGCTGCGGCCAGCGATGCCGCCAGTCCGGCGATGGTGGGCATCGGCGCGGTGTCGGGCACCGGAACCACTTCCGGTTTGGCCGTCGCCGCCGGCGGCGCGGGCTCAGTCGCAGCGCTGCCGCCGCGACCACCCGAAGTCCACAACGCGGCCGCCACCACCAGGACGACGGCTACCAGCACCAGCGCCGACACCGCGAATCCCAGGCGGGTGGCCCGCCTACGACGAACGCGGTGCCGCTGGGTGTGACGCATGACTCTCCTGCCTGTCTGGCCCAATTCTGCCGTATTGGATATATTCGTTCAGACTTGTCCAGATGACCCGAAGGAGCTAACCCGGTGGAGTTCGACGTCACGATCGAGATCCCGAAAGGCCAACGCAACAAGTACGAAGTCGATCATGAGACCGGGAAGATCCGGCTGGATCGCTACCTCTACACCGCGATGGCCTACCCGACCGACTACGGCTTCATCGACGACACCCTCGGCGAGGACGGCGACCCGCTCGACGCGATGCTGTTGCTGCCGCAGTCGGTGTTTCCGGGCGTGATGGTGCCGGCGCGGCCGGTGGG
>NZ_JBYCLE010000287.1:0-8634 GCF_057473765.1 Mycobacterium sp. TH-M106
TCCAGAATCCCTGCACGGTGGTTTCCAGCAGTTCTTCGGGCATCTGGCCGTGCGCGACGGCGACCCGGGCCTCGGGCACCAGGTTGCGCACCCGCGCAGCAGCGGCATCGATCGAGCTGACCCGGTTGTGCACGTAGAACGCCTGTCCGTCACGCAGCAACTCGCGGCGCAGCGCGGCGGCGACCTGCCCGGCGTCATGCGGACCGACGTAAGTCAGCACCGGGTAGCGGTCCTCGGGCGGGGTCAGGATCGTCGACATCTCCTTGATGCCGGCCAGGCTCATCTCCAGGGTGCGCGGGATCGGGGTGGCGCTCATGGTCAGCACGTCGACGTCGGCGCGCAGGCTCTTGATGTGCTCCTTGTGTTCCACGCCGAACCGCTGCTCCTCGTCGACGACGATCAGCCCGAGATTCTTCCAGGTCACCCCGGTCTGCAGCAGCCGATGGGTGCCGATCACGATGTCGACACTGCCGTCGGCCAGCCCGTCGATCACCGCGCGCGACTCCTGGACACCGGTGAACCGGGACAGACCCTTGATCCGCACCGGGAAGCCGGCCATGCGCTCTGCAAACGTTTGCAGGTGCTGGTCGGCCAGCAGGGTGGTGGGCACTAGCACGGCGACCTGTTTGCCGTCCTGCACCGCCTTGAACGCCGCCCGCACCGCGATCTCGGTCTTGCCGTAGCCGACGTCGCCGCAGATCACCCGGTCCATCGGGATCGGCTTTTCCATATCGGCCTTGACCTCAACGATCGCGGTCAGCTGGTCGACGGTCTCGGTGAACCCGAACGCGTCCTCCATCTCGGCCTGCCATGGCGTGTCCGGGGAGAACGCGTAACCCGGCGCGGCCTGCCTCTTGGCGTACAAGCTGACCAGCTCGCCGGCGATCTCGGCGACAGCTCGCCGCGCTTTCGTTTTGGTGTGGGCCCAGTCGCTGCCGCCAAGCCGGGACAGCGCCGGGGCCTGTCCACCGACATAACGCGATAGCTGGTCCAGCGAATCCATCGGCACGTAGAGCTTGTCGGAATCAGCTCTGCCGCGTTTGCTGGATGCGTATTCCAGCACCAGGTACTCGCGCCGCGCGCCGCCAACCGTGCGTTCGGTCATCTCCACGAACCGGCCGATGCCGTGCTGGTCGTGCACCACCAGATCGCCGGCGGTCAGCGCCAGCGGATCGACGGTGTTGCGCCGCTTGGCCGCCAGCCGCCTACCCCGAGGTCCGCTGACCCGGTTACCGGTCAGGTCGGTTTCGGTGATGACGACCAGATTGGCGGTGCTGTTCGTGGTGATGACGCCGTCGTGCAGCGGCCCGGCGAGCACACCGACCACGCCCGGCGTCGGTGCCGCGCCCGGCTCCAGCATCGCTGCGGCGGTGTCGGATTCGGCTAATTGTTCGACGACGCGGCGCGCCGTACCGGTCCCGGGCACCACGACCGCCGCCAAGCCGCCAGCAGCGACATGGGCGCGCAACATGGCGAAGATCCCGTCGATGTCGCGCTGATACCCACGAGCCGACGGTGCCGCTCGGATGTCGAGTTCGACCGCCGACTCATCGGAGAGCTGGCTCAGCGTCCACCACGGATTCCCGCCGGCCTGTGCGGCGGCGCGTACATCGTCGAACTCGCGGAACCCCGATCCACCGAGTTGCGCGATATCGACAGGGCCCGCACCGCCGAGCGCGGCCACCGACCAGGAAGCCTCCAGGAACTCGCGTCCGGTCTTGATCAGCTCGGCCGCCCGGGTACGCACCTTCTCCGGGTCGCAGACCAGCACCGGGGTACCGTCGGCGAACTGGCTGGCCAACAGGGCCTCCTCACCGGGACGCAACACCGATGTCAACGCCTCCATGCCGTCGACCGGGATGCCCTGGGCCAGCTTGGCCAACAGGTCGGCCTGGGTAACCGGGATGGCTGTGACGGCGTTTTCGCTGTGCCGATGGTCGTGGGACAACCCGGCTAACTCCGCGGCCCGAGCACGCACATCGTCGGTCAGCAGCAGTTCCCGGCACGGCACCGCGACCAGTGTGCCGATGTCCACTTCAGGGATGGATCGCTGATCGGCCACCGAGAACGTCCGCATCTCGGTGACCTCGTCGCCCCAGAACTCGACCCGCACCGGATGCTCAGCCGTCGGGGGGAAAACGTCGAGGATGCCGCCGCGCACCGCGAACTCACCGCGCCTGCCCACCAGATCCACCCGGGTATAGGCCAGCTCGACCAGCCGCGCGACGACGCCCTCAAACGGTGCCTCGTCGCCGACGGCCAAGGTCACCGGCTCGATCATGCCCAGCTGCGGCGTCATCGGCTGCAGTAGCGAGCGAACGGTGGTCACCACCACCCGCAGCGGCGGGCCCAGCCGGGCGTCGTCGGGGTGGGCCAGCCGCCGCAGCAGCAGCATCCGGGCGCCGACGCTGTCCACACTGGGTGAGAGCCGTTCGTGTGGCAGCGTCTCCCAGGAGGGGAATATCGCCGCAGCGTCGCCGAAAACACCGCGCAGTTCGCTGGCGAGGTCGTCGGCCTCCCGCCCGGTGGCGGTGACCACCAACAGCGGGCCGCACTTGGCCAACGCAGCAGCGACGAACAACCGGGCGGCCGCCGGGCCGACCAGGGCCAATTCCGCGGGCCGGTCGGCTGCTCGCTCGATGAGTTGCTGAAACGTCGGCGCGGTCAACGCCAACTCCACCAGCCCCGCGATCGGAGTATCTGGTCGGGCAGGCCCCGGTGCGGTCATGATCCGACCATTCTAGGATCCGGCTGGTACCCCGACGGGCGGCACCGGCTGGCCCGTTATTGATCCGGGTGTTGCACTCGTCGACGTCGGGCTACTCGTCGTGCAGCACCGGATCAGCCTCCAGGTGGGTCAGGCCGTTCCAGCACAGATTGACCAGATGCGCGGCTACCACTTCTTTCTTGGGTTCCCGCACGTCCAGCCACCACTGCGCGGTCATCGACACCGACCCGACCAACGCCTGGGCGTACAGCGGCGCCAGCTCGGGGTCCAGGCCGCGCCGGGAGAAGTCGCCAGCCAGGATCGACGACACCTGGTTGACCGCATCGTTGAGCAGGGTGGAGTAGGTACCCGCACTGATCGATGCCGGGGAGTCACGAATGAGGATGCGAAATCCGTCGGTGCGTTCGTCGACATAAGTCAGCAGCGCAAGCGCCACCCGTTCGATGCGCAGCCGGGACCGGTTGTTGGTCGAGCGGGTCAGTGACGAGGTGATCCCGTCCAGCAACGCCGACATCTCCCGGTCGACGACCACCGCGTACAGCCCCTCTTTGCCACCGAAATGTTCGTAGACCACGGGTTTGGACACACTCGCTCGCTGTGCGATCTCTTCGATGGAGGTGCCGTCATAGCCACGCGCAGCAAACAACGACCGCGCGACGTCGATGAGCTGGTGACGCCGCTCACTACCGGTCATCCTGGCCCGCGGAGCGTGCCCATCCTTGTCCGGAGCAGCCACGGCTATCAGGGTATCTGTTTGACTGGGCCAATTGACTCGGGCGGGCGGCCCGCGTCGTCGTCGGACTAGAGTCACAGCGAAGCAGCGATCCGTCGTGGTGTAATCGGCAGCACATCAGATTTTGGTTCTGAGAGTTCAGGTTCGAGTCCTGGCGACGGAGCTTGGGCCGGCTTGGGCCGGCTTGGGCCGGCTTGGGCCGGCTTGGGCCGGCTTGGGCCGCGAGCGTGCGCGAAACCGGGCGACCGCCCGGCGTGTCGCCCGGGGACGCGCACGGTCGCGCCCAAGGTGGCAGGGAGGTGAGGTGACAACGCAAGGCGAGACTCGCGAGACCGGCGGGACCGGCGAGACTGCGGTCCTGGTCTTGGCGGCCGGGGACGGCACCCGGATGGCCTCGGACACCCCGAAGGTGCTGCACACCCTGGCCGGGCGAAGCATGCTGTCACACTGCCTGCACGCGATCGCCAAGACGGCGCCACAGCACCTGATCGTCGTGCTGGCCCGGCACAGTGACCGCATCGCCGTCGCCGTCGCCGAGCTGGCCGGTGAGCTGGGATGCCGGATCGACACTGCGTTGCAGGAGCAGCAACTCGGCACCGGGCACGCCGTGCTGTGCGGTCTGTCGGCGCTGCCCGACGACTTCGCGGGCACGGTCGTCGTCACTTCGGGAGATATTCCGCTGCTGGACGCCGGCACGCTTGTGGACCTGGTCACCGCCCATCACAGCGCCCCGGCCGCGGTCACCGTGTTGACGACCACGCTTGCCGACCCGGAAGGCTACGGCCGCATCCTGCGCACCCAGGACCGCGAGGTGATCGCCATCGTGGAGCAGGCCGACGCCACGCCGTCACAGGCCGAGATCCGCGAGGTCAACGCGGGGGTGTACGCCTTCGACGTCGCCGCGCTGCGTTCGGCACTGATCCGGTTGAGTCCGGACAACGCCCAGCATGAGCGCTACCTCACCGACGTCATCGGCATCGTCCGTCAAGACGGTCATGTGGTGCACGCCCAACATGTCGACGACAGCGCGCTGGTGGCCGGCGTCAACAACCGGGTCCAGCTGGCCGACCTGGGCGCCGAACTCAACCGCCGCATCGTCGCCGCCCACCAGCTGGCCGGCGTCACGGTCGTCGACCCCGCCACCACCTGGGTCGACGTCGACGTGGCCATCGGCCGCGACACCGTCATCGCTCCCGGCACCCAGTTGCTGGGCCAGACGAAAATCGGCGAACACTGCACCATCGGCCCGGACACCACCCTGACCGACACCCAGGTCTGCGACGGCGCATCGGTGATCCGCAGTCACGCCAGCTCGGCGTCCATCGGCGCCGGCGCGACGGTCGGGCCGTTCACGTACCTGCGCCCCGGCACGGTGCTGGGCGCCGACGGCAAGCTGGGGGCCTTCGTCGAGACCAAAAACTCCACCATCGGCACCGGCACCAAAGTGCCCCACCTGACCTATGTCGGCGACGCCGACATCGGCGAGCACTCCAACATCGGCGCGTCCAGCGTCTTCGTCAACTACGACGGCGAGGCGAAGCATCGCACCATCGTCGGCTCGTACGTCCGCACCGGATCGGACACCATGTTCGTGGCTCCGGTCACCGTCGGTGACGGCGCCTACACCGGCGCCGGCACCGTGCTGCGCCACGATGTGCCCCCGGGCGCGCTCGCGGTGTCGGCCGGCTCGCAGCGCAACATCGAGAACTGGGTGCAGCGTCATCGGCCCGGCAGCGCCGCCGCGCAAGCCGCCGAGAAGGCGCGTGGCGACAACCCGGACCAGGCGACATGAAGCTGATCGGCATCTGCTTATCCGGCAACGAACCGGATGCTCGGCTACGTACCATGAGTCCCGTCAGACAAGAGTCATCGACGATCTCCGACGGCGAGGGCGGCACGTGAGCCACGAGTGGATAGACAACCGCAAGAACCTGATGCTCTTCGCGGGCCGGGCACACCCGGAACTGGCCGAGCAGGTCGCCAAGGAGCTCGACGTCGCGGTCACCGCCCAGACCGCCCGTGACTTCGCCAACGGCGAGATCTTCGTGCGCTTCGAGGAGTCGGTACGCGGCTGCGACGCCTTCGTGCTGCAATCTCACCCGATGCCGCTGAACAAGTGGCTGATGGAGCAGTTGATCATGCTTGACGCGCTGAAACGGGGCAGTGCCAAGCGGATCACCGCAATCCTGCCGTTTTATCCCTACGCTCGCCAGGACAAAAAACACCGGGGCCGCGAACCGATTTCCGCACGCCTGGTGGCAGACCTGCTCAAGACCGCAGGCGCCGACCGGATCGTCACCGTCGACCTGCACACCGACCAGATTCAGGGGTACTTCGACGGGCCCGTCGACCACATGCGCGCCCAGCCCCTGTTGATCGGCTACATCAAAGACCACTACGCAAACCACGACATCGTGGTGGTCTCCCCCGACTCCGGCCGAGTGCGTGTCGCCGAGAAGTGGGCGGACTCGCTGGGCGGCGTCCCGCTTGCCTTCATCCACAAAACTCGCGACCCGCGGGTGCCCAACCAGGTGAAGTCCAACCGCGTCGTCGGCGAAGTCTCGCACAAGACCTGCGTGCTCATCGACGACATGATCGACACCGGCGGCACCATCGCGGCCGCGGTGCAGCTGCTGCACGACGACGGCGCCGGGGATGTCATCATCGCCGCCACCCACGGTGTGTTGTCCGACCCCGCCGCTGAGCGGCTCGCGGCCTGCGGCGCGCGCGAGGTGATCGTCACGAACACGCTGCCGATCGGCGACGACAAACAATTTCCCCAACTCACCGTGCTGTCGATCGCACCCCTGCTGGCCCGCACCATTCAGGCTGTTTTCGAAAACGGTTCGGTCACCGGACTATTCGACGGGGACGCATAAATGCCCCGCCCCGACCGCCCGGTCGATGCGGCCTGCGAGATTCTGTGACCCCTCGCGCAGTGGTTGTCGCAATGCTGGCATGCTCGGCGCTGGCGGTCGGATGCGGCCCTAAAACACCTGACTACCAGGCGATCTGGACGACCAGCAGCACGGCTACGACGACCGAGACGCCGGTACCGCTCGGAAAATACCTGGAGGAACAAGGCGTCCGTGCCGAACCGGTAGCACCGGACGCCCTGACCGACCTCACCGTGTCCATACCGACACCGGCGGGCTGGTCGAAGCGAGACAAGCCGACGCCCCTGCCGGGCAGCGTAGTGATCGGCAAGGGCAAAATCTATCCGACCGCCATGCTGACAGTGTTATTGCTCACCGGGAAAGTGAAAGCCACGGAACTGGCGGACCACGTCCTTGCCGACGCGGAACTGTCACAGAACTTCCATAAGCTGGACACCTCCATCGATGACTTTCACGGCTTCCCGTCGGTGATGATCCAGGGCAGCCAGGACTTGAACGGGCAGCGCGTACACACCTGGTTCCGGACGGTGCTCGCTACCGGGAGATCCACCGGATCGCTCCAGCACTATCTGGTTCAACTGACCATCGTCACACTGGCCGACCAGGCCGCCGCACAGGCTCCCGACGTCGAGAAGATCATCGACGGCTTCACCGTCACGGCCCGGTAGGGCCGAGCAGCTCACCTACACCGAATTTCCGCCCCGCCGTCCTGGTGCGTTAACCTGTCCAGGCGTCACGGCGAGGGCGGCCGGCACTTTGCGGGTCGCCGTTATCGGCGAGAACCCAGGCGTTGTCGTGATCTGGCCGTGCACCGATGCACATATCCGGTGATCAGAGGAGCGACCGATGGCCAAATCCACAACCAACCAGCTCACCGTCGCGGTGCGGACCGAGACCGGCAAGGGGGCGTCCCGCCGGGCGCGCCGCAACGGCAAGATTCCCGCTGTGCTCTACGGGCGCGGCACCGACCCACAGCATCTGGAACTGCCCGCGCACGAGTTCGCCGCCGTACTCCGTCACTCCGGCACCAACGCGGTGCTCACCCTCGACATCAACGGCAAAGCGCAGTTGGCGCTGACCAAAGCGCTGGACATCCACCCGATCCGCCGCACCATCCAACACGCCGACTTGCTCGTGGTGCGCCGCGGTGAGAAAGTGACCGTCGAGGTCACCATCGCCGTCGTGGGCGACGCCGCCCCCGGCACCCTGGTCACCCAGGAGACCAACACCGTCGAGATCGAAGCCGAGGCGCTGTCCATTCCCGACCAGGTGCGCGTCTCAGTCGAGGGTGCTGAACCCGGCACCCAGTTCACCGCCGGGAGTCTCGAACTGCCCGCGGGGGTGAGCCTGGTCTCCGATCCGGAGTTGCTGCTGGTCAACGTCGTCACTGCACCCACCGCCGAGGAACCGGAGGCGGCAGCCGCCGCCGAGGCCGTCGAAGCGGAGGCCGAGGGCGAGGGTGCTGCCCAAACCGAGGCCTCTGATTCGACGGCGCCCGGTACCGAGTAGCGGGTCGCGACGTGGCCGAGCCGCCCCTCGCGCTGGTGGTCGGCCTGGGCAACCCAGGACCGCACTATGCCCGCACCCGACATAACCTGGGCTTCATGGTCGCCGACCGGCTCGCCGCGAGGCTGGGATCGAAGTTCAAGGCGCACAAGCGTTCCGGGGCGGAGGTGGCCATCGGTCGGCTGTGCGGGCGCTCGGTGGTGCTGGCCCGGCCGCGGTGTTACATGAACGAGTCAGGCCGCCAGGTAGCGCCATTGGCGAAATTCTTCTCGGTGCCGCCGCGCAACCTCACCGTCATCCACGACGACCTCGATCTCGACTTCGGTCGAATCCGGCTCAAACTCGGCGGCGGCGAGGGCGGCCACAACGGGCTACGCTCAATCGCGGCGGTATTGGGCAGCAAGGACTTTCAACGTGTTCGCATCGGGATCGGCCGTCCCCCCGGACGCAAGGATCCGGCGGCTTTCGTACTGGAGCCGTTCACAGCGGGCGAGTCTGATCACATGCCGGTCATCTGCGAGCAGGCCGCCGACGCCACCGAATTACTGGTCGAACTGGGGCTGGAGTCCGCACAGAACGTCGTGCACGCCTGGCCGTAGTCGCGCGGACGCACGCCCCGGCCCGCGGGGGTGCGCCCGGCGTCTCGGACCAGCGATGCGCTGGCGCAAACGGAACTTAAAGATATTTCGGTAATACAGTGACTGATGGTCATAGAGAAAGGCCGGTGTGGGCGAGGAAGGCGAAACACAGGTCGTAGTTGGAGCCGATGC
>NZ_JBYCLE010000288.1:0-4964 GCF_057473765.1 Mycobacterium sp. TH-M106
GCGACAAGGACTTTCGCACCGCTGTCGGAGAGGATGTAGCCGATCTCGGGGCCGGTCAAATGCCAGTTGACCGCGACGATGTACAGGCCGGTCTGCATGGCGGCGAAGTACACCGCGAGGGTGTCGACGATGTTGGGCAACACCATGACCAGCACGTCGCCGGGACGCAGCCCCAGGGCCTGCAGCCCGCGGCCGTAGCGGTCGGCGCGCGCGGTCAGCTCCGCATAGGTCAGCCGGCCACCCGTCACGTCGACCACCGCGACCGAGTCGGGCTGATCGCGGGCGATGTTCCACAGGCCGGTCTCGGTCATCCGGTTAATCTAGAACGTGTTCTAATCCTGATGCAAGACCGGTGGTGGCGACACCAACCCCGCCAGCTGGCGGATCTGGTCGACATCATGCGCGGTCACCATCATCGTCGTCACGCCGGCGGCTTCCCATACCGAGATCTGCTTGCGCACGTAGTCGATATCGCCGACGACGACGGCGTCGTCGACGAGTTCGTCGGGGATCACCTTGGCGGCCTCGTCCTTGCGGCCAGAGCGGAACAGCCGGGTGACGTCGTCGACCACCTGCGAGTAGCCCATCCGGCGGTAGACGTCGGCGTGGAAGTTGGTGTCTTCGGCGCCCATCCCGCCCATGTACAGCGCCAGGAACGGTCTGATGCCCGCGAACGCCGCCGCGCGGTCGCCGGTGATGACCACCTGGGCACTGGCGCAGATCTCGAAGTCCTCCCGGGTGCGCCGGGCACTGGGCCGCGCGAAGCCCTCGTCGAGCCACTCGTTGTACATGCTGGCCAGTCGCGGCGTGTAGAAGATCGGCAACCAGCCGTCGCAGATCTCGGCGGCCAGCGCGATGTTCTTCGGCCCCTCCGCACCCAGCATCACCGGGATGTCGGCGCGCAGTGGGTGGGTGATCGGCTTGAGCGCCTTGCCCAGCCCGGTGGTGCCGGCGCCGGTCAGCGGCAGCGGGTAGTGCGGGCCGTCGCTGGTCACCGGTGCCTGGCGGGCCCAGACCTGGCGCAGGATGTCGACGTACTCGCGGGTGCGCGCCAACGGCTTGGGGAACCGGGCCCCGTACCAGCCCTCCACCACCTGCGGGCCGGAGACGCCGAGCCCGAGGATGTGCCGGCCGCCGGAGAGGTGGTCAAGGGTGAGCGCGGCCATCGCACATGCGGTCGGGGTGCGCGCCGACAACTGCACCACCGAGGTGCCCAGCCGCAGCCGGTGCGTCGACGCCCCCCACCACGCCAGCGGCGTGTAAGCGTCCGACCCCCAGGCCTCGGCGGTGAAGACGGCGTCGAAGCCGGCCTCCTCGGCGGCCGCCACCAACTCACCGGCGTTGGTGGGTGGCTGCGCGCCCCAATACCCCAGTTGCAACCCCAGCTTCATGCGTGGCCCCTTATCTTGCCCAGATTGTTAGAACCTGTTCTACTCGATGCCGTGACCGTGAGCGAACCCCGGCCCGCCGGATCGGAGCAACCCGAACCTCCCCTTTCCGCGCCGCTGCGCTTGGCGTTCGACTACACCCGTTCGGTCGGACCTGTTCTCGGCCAGTTCTTCACCGCACTTCGCGAGCGCCGCATCGTCGGGGTGCGCGGCTCCGACGGACGAGTGTACGTGCCGCCGGCTGAATACGATCCGGTCGACCATGCACCGCTGACCGAGATCGTCGACGTGGAAAGCGTTGGCACCGTGGTGTCGTGGTCCTGGCAGCCGGCGCCGCTGCCGGGTCAACCGTTTGACCGCCCGTTCGCCTTCGCGCTGATCCGGCTGGACGGCGCCGACGTGCCGATGCTGCATGTGGTCGACGTGGGAGCTACGGGGCCCGCTGGCATCAGCACCGGAGCCCGAGTGCATGCGCACTGGGCCGACGAGCCGGTCGGCGCGATCACCGACATCGCCTACTTCGCGCTCGGCGATCTGAAGGATGCAGCCGAGGAACTTCCAGCCGTCACCGACGAACGCGACCCGGTCTCGATCGTCATCACCCCGATCGACCTGGAAATCCAGCACAGCGCTTCCTATCCGGAGAGTGCTTATCTGCGCGCATTGCGGGACGGCAGGCTGCTGGGCGCACGCACCGCCAAGGGCGGGAAAGTGTACTTCCCGGCCCGTGAAGCCGATCCGGCCACCGGCCAGCCGCTCACCGATTTCGTCGAGGTGTCAGACAGGGGCACCGTGACGACGTTCGCGATCGTCAACATCCCGTTCCCGGGCCAGCGCATCACACCGCCCTACGTGGCCGCCTACGTACTGCTCGACGGTGCCGACATTCCGTTTCTGACGCTGGTCTCCGACGTCGACGCGAACGAGGTCCGGATGGGTATGCGGGTGCAGGCGGTGTGGCGGCCCCGCGAGCAGTGGGGCTACGGGATGGACAACATCGAGCACTTCCGGCCGACCGGGGAACCCGACGCCGACTACGACACCTACAAGCACCACCTGTGAGGGGGAGCTGGCAATGAGCTCTCGCGACGTCGCGGTGGTGGGCTTCGCCCACGCCCCGCATCTGCGCCGCACCGACGGCACTACCAACGGTGTCGAAATGCTGATGCCGTGCTTTGCTGAGCTGTACTCGAAACTGGGCATCACCAGGGCCGACATCGGGTTCTGGTGCTCAGGCTCTTCGGATTACCTTGCTGGACGGGCGTTCTCGTTCATCTCGGCGATCGACTCCATCGGTGCCGTTCCGCCGATCAACGAGTCCCACGTGGAGATGGACGGCGCCTGGGCGCTCTACGAGGCCTACATCAAGGTCTTGATCGGAGAGGTTGACACCGCATTGGCGTACGGATTCGGCAAGTCGTCGGCCGGGGTGCTGCGCCGGATCCTGGCCTTGCAGACCGACCCGTACACCGTCGCTCCGCTCTGGCCGGACTCGGTGTCGATCGCCGCACTACAGGCCCGCCTCGGGCTAGACGCCGATGTGTGGACCGCTGAGCAGATGGCCCGGGTGGCCCTGGAGTCGTCCGCCTGCGCAGAGCGGGTGGACTGCGTGGAGTCCAGCGACAACCTCGACGAGCTGCTGGATCGTCCGTTCTTCGCCGATCCGCTGCGCCGCCACGACATTGCACCGATCACCGACGGGGCGGCCGCGGTCGTGCTGGCCGCCGACGGCCACGCCCGAGACCTGTGCGAAAACCCTGCGTGGATAACCGGTTTCGAGCATCGCATCGAGTCGCCGGTGCTGGGCAGCCGGGATCTGACTCGGTCTCCGTCGACGAGGGCGATCACCCGGCTGGCCACCGGTGACGACATTCCCGCGGTCGACGTCGCCGAGATCCAGGCACCGTTCACCCACCAGCAGTTGCTGCTCACCGAGGCGATGCAGCTGCCGTCGAAGGTGACGCTCAACCCGTCCGGTGGTGCGCTGTCTGCCAATCCGATGTTCGTCGCCGGCCTGGAACGGATCGGCTTTGCCGCCCGGCATATCTTCTCCGGTTCTGCGCAGCGGGTGCTCGCCCACGCCACCAGCGGACCGGCGTTGCAACAGAACCTGGTCGTGGTGATGGAAGGGCGGAACTGATGGCCAGACTCGCGGCAGTGCTGGGCGCCGGACAGACGCGCTACGTCGCCAAGCGGCATGACGTATCGATGAACGGCCTGGTGCGGGAAGCCATCGACGGTGCTCTAGCCGACTCCGGTTCGACCTTCGCCGATATCGACGCCGTCGTGGTCGGAAAGGCACCCGATTTCTTCGAGGGCGTCATGATGCCCGAGCTGTTCATGGCCGACGCCATCGGGGCCACCGGCAAGCCGCTGATCCGGGTGCACACCGCGGGGTCGGTGGGTGGCTCCACCGCCGTGGTGGCTGCCGGTCTGGTGCAGTCGGGCAGATACCGTCGGGTGCTGGCGATGGCTTGGGAGAAGCAGTCGGAATCCAACGCCATGTGGGCACTGTCGATTCCGGTGCCGTTCACCAAGCCGGTCGGCGCCGGTGCAGGCGGGTACTTCGCCCCGCACGTGCGTGCCTACATCCGCCGCTCCGGCGCACCGACACACATCGGGGCACTGGTGGCGGTCAAGGACCGGCTCAACGGTGCCCGCAACCCGCTGGCGCACCTGCAGCAGCCCGATATCACGATGGAGAAGGTGATGTCGTCGCAGATGCTGTGGGATCCCATCCGCTTCGACGAGACGTGTCCGTCGTCGGACGGCGCCTGCGCGATGGTGATCGGCGACGAGCAGGACGCCGATGCGCGGGTGGAAAGTGGTGATCCGGTTGCCTGGATCCATGCCACCGCGCTGCGCACCGAGCCGCTGGCCTACTCTGGCCGCGACCAGGTCAACCCACGGGCGGGCCGCGACGCCGCCGCTGCGCTGTGGCAGGCGGCCGGTATCACCAGCCCGATCGACGAGATCGACGTGGCCGAGATCTATGTCCCGTTCTCCTGGTTCGAACCGATGTGGTTGGAGAACCTGGGCTTCGCGCGCGAGGGCGAGGGCTGGAAGCTCACCGAGGCTGGCGAGACCGCGATCGGCGGCCGGCTGCCGGTCAACCCCTCCGGTGGCGTGCTGTCGAGCAACCCGATCGGCGCCTCCGGGATGATCCGATTCGCCGAAGCCGCCATACAGGTGATGGGAAAAGCTGGCGCACACCAGGTCCCGGGTGCGCGCAAGGCTCTGGGCCATGCCTACGGCGGTGGGTCACAGTACTATTCGATGTGGGTGGTCGGATCCGAGAAGCCAACCAAGGCCGATGACAGGAGGAGCAGATGACCGAGCACCCCGCGCACGCAGCCGGCCGACGTTCCCGGGAGGCGGTGACCGCCCGCGACAAGGACACCTGGCTGGCAGTGTTCGCCGATGACGCGGTCATCGAAGACCCGATCGGGCCTTCGCACTTCGACCCCGACGGCAAAGGCCACCACGGCCGCGACGCCATCTCGGCGTTCTGGGACAAGGCGATCGCTCCGACCGACAGGATCGAGTTCAACTTCGTCGACAGCTTCTGCTGCGGCA
>NZ_JBYCLE010000289.1:0-20141 GCF_057473765.1 Mycobacterium sp. TH-M106
GTGCGGGCCTGCTCTTCGGTGAGCCCGAAGCTGGCCACCTGCGGCTGGCAGAACGTGGCGCGCGGCATCATCCGGTAGTCGCCGAGCGTCAAAGTCTGTGCCCCGGCAATGGTTTCAGCGGCTACCACGCCCTGGGCCTCGGCGACGTGGGCCAGCTGCAGCAGCCCGGTGACATCACCGATGGCGTAGATGTGGCTGACGTTGGTGCGCATGTGGTCGTCGATGCCGATGGCCTTGCGGTCGGTCAGCGCCACCCCGGCCGCATCTAGGCCGTAGCCCTCGACATTGGGGGCAAACCCGATGGCCTGCAATACCTTGTCTGCCTTGAGCTCCTCGGTCTGGCCGTCCTTGCTCACAGTGACGGTGACGGTTGAACCGTCGTCTCGCATGCCTTCCACGGTGGTTCCGGTCAGGATCTTCACGCCCAGCTTCTTGAACTGTTTCGCGATCTCCCGGGAGACCTCGGCGTCCTCGTTGGGCAGCACCCGCGGCAGACACTCCACGACGGTCACGTCGACGCCGTAGTTGGCCAGCACGTAGGCGAACTCGATACCGATGGCCCCGGCACCGACGATGATGATCGACGACGGCAGCTCACGGGTCAGGATCAACTGCTCGTAGGTGACGACGTTGGCCGACAACGTTGTTCGGGGCACCAGCGGGGTGCTGCTGCCGGTGGCGATGACGGCGTTGTCGAAGCTGACCGTGTCTGTGCCACCGTCATTCAGCGCCACCGACAGCGTGGTGGCGTCGGTGAAGGTGGCGTAGCCGTGGACCTCGGTGATCGCGTTCTTCTTCATCAGGAAATGCACGCCCGCCACCCGGCCCTCGGCCACCTGCCGGCTGCGATCGAACGCCGCGCCGTAGTCGAAGGTCACGTCGCCGCTGATCCCGAAGGCTTCGGCTTCGCGGGAGAAGATGTGTGCGAGTTCGGCGTTGCGCAGCAAAGCCTTGGACGGGATGCAGCCGACGTTGAGGCAGACCCCGCCCCAGTATCTGGGTTCGACGATGGCGGTGTTGCAGCCCAACTGGGCGGCGCGAATGGCCGCGACGTACCCGCCGGGCCCGGCTCCGAGAACGACGACGTCAAAGTGGGTCACTAGCTCACCCTATCCGCCGCCGAAGGCGCCGCGGGCCTCAGTACGGGACGATCCCCGCCACGCAGGGGCTTTTCACCTGGCAGTAGTGGTGGCCGTAGAGCGGGGCGGCGGCCGTGGCCGAGGCGAACACCGCCGACATCACCGCCACCGCCAGCGCCGAGATCAGTGGCCTGGCCGGCACCATCGCCAGCATCAAACCGGCGACGGTGCACGTCACCACGTAGAGCAGCACAGCGAAGACAGCCGGTGTTTTGTCGACCAGCGAGTACCACCAGGAGAACAACGCCAGCCCGATCCCGGCCGCCGGCAACCAGACCGCTAGGAGCACCAGCACCAGCTTCCACCGTTTCAGGGACTGATTTTGGCCGGGCGCGATCACCGCTGCCGGCGCGCGGTCTGGTATGTCGGTGTTCATCGCCTCGGCCACCGCCACCGAGGAACCCGAAAGCGGCAGTCCCGGGCTGGTATTCGACAGGGACCCTGACAGAGGCTGCGGATACGGACCGGTGTCGAAGATCGGTGCCGGGTGCGGTTCGGTCTCCGGCAGCACTGCCCGTTGGTCGTCAACCACGCGACACCACCTCAATCGCGACCAGCACCCCGAACCAGCCCGGCGCCAGCGCGACCAGGAACGCACCCAGTGTTGTCACCCAGGCACGCAGGGAAAACAAGACCAGCAACAGTCCGGCGATGCTGGGCGTCCCGAGCACCAATGCGATCACGATGTCCGGCCGCAGGTGTGCTGATACCAGCAGCGTCGCACCGATCGCCGCGACCACTCCCACCGCAGTACCGACCAGCATCGCGCTGGTCAGCGGCCAGGGCCGCGGTAGCGGGATCATGCCTTAAAACTGTACTGCGAATGAGCCGGTCAGCACGGTAACTAGCCGGCGTGCTCCGCGGCTGTGTCGGCCACCACCGGAGCCCGTGCCGGCGGGCGATCACCGCGCTGGTAGTCGGCGCCGGTGATCACCGCTCCAGCGTCCAGCGACGCGTTCTCGGCGTCGGTGAAGGCGCGCCCGCGGGACAGGAAGCGCATCCCCTCGGGTGCCTCCAGGCTGAATCCGCCGCCGCGGCCCGGTACCACGTCGATGATCAATTGGGTGTGCTTCCAGGCGGCGAACTGCGGCCCGGAGATCCACACCGGCACCCCGTCACCCATCGCACCGTCGGCGCCACCGATATCGAGCACACCGAGCAGCACATCCCGGTCGCCGACGATGAAGTCACCGTCCGGGTAGCACATCGGCGACGACCCGTCGCAGCAGCCGCCGGACTGGTGAAACATCACCGGGCCGTACCGCTGCGCCAGCCGGACCAGCAGGTCGGCGGCGGCTTCGGTGATCACCACGCGCGGCGGTGCAGCCATCAGAACAAGCCCTGCGCCTTCGCCGAGTAGGACACCAACAGGTTTTTGATCTGCTGGTAGTGGTCGAGCACCATCTTGTGGTTCTCCCGGCCGATGCCGGACTGTTTGTAGCCGCCGAACGCCGCATGCGCCGGGTAGACATGGAAGCAGTTGACCCACACCCGGCCGGCCTGGATGTCGCGGCCGGCCCGGTAGCCGGTGTTGGCGTCGCGGCTCCACACCCCAGCGGCCAGGCCGTAGAGGGTGTCGTTGGCTTTTCCGATGGCGTCGTCGTAGTCGGAGAACGAAGTCACCGACACCACCGGACCGAAGATCTCCTCCTGGAAGATCCGCATCTTGTTGTGGCCGGTGAATATCGTCGGCTGGATGTAGTAGCCGCCGGACAGGTCGCCACCGAGTTCGGTGCGCTCGCCGCCGGTGACGATCTTGGCGCCTTCATCTCTGCCGATCTGGATGTAGGACAGGATCTTCTCCAGCTGATCGTTGGAGGCCTGCGCGCCGATCATCGTCGTCAGATCCAGCGGGTCGCCCTGCCGGATGGCCTTGGTGCGGATCGCCGCCAGCTCCAGGAACTCGTCGTAGATGTCGGCCTGGATCAAGCTGCGCGACGGGCAGGTGCACACCTCGCCCTGATTCAGGGCGAACCCGGCAAATCCCTCCAAAGCCTTGTCCTGGAAGTCGTCGTGGGCGGCCAACACGTCGTTGAAGAAGATGTTGGGACTCTTGCCACCGAGTTCCAGGGTGACCGGGATGATGTTGTGGCTGGCGTACTGCATGATCAGCCGCCCGGTGGTGGTCTCCCCGGTGAAGGCGACCTTGGCGATCCGGTCGCTCGACGCCAATGGTTTGCCGGCCTCGGCGCCGAACCCGTTGACGACGTTGACCACCCCGGCCGGCAGCAGGTCACCGATCAGGCTCATCAGGTACAGGACCGATGCCGGGGTCTGCTCGGCCGGTTTGAGCACCACCGCGTTGCCGGCCGCCAGCGCCGGCGCCAGCTTCCAGGCCGCCATCAGGATCGGGAAGTTCCACGGGATGATCTGGCCCACCACGCCCAGTGGCTCGTGGAAGTGGTAGGCGACGGTGTCCTCGTCGATCTGGCTGAGCGTGCCCTCCTGGGCACGGATCGCCGCCGCGAAGTAGCGGAAATGGTCTGCAGCCGCGGGGATGTCGGCGGCGAGAGCCTCCCGGATCGGCTTGCCGTTGTCCCACACCTCCGCCACCGCCAGCCCTTCGCGGTGCGCGTCGATGCGGTCGGCGATCTGGTTCAGCACCTCCGCTCGCCTGGCGGGTGCGGTCTTGCCCCAGGCCGTCGCGGCGGCGTGCGCCGCGTCGAGCGCCTTGTCGACGTCGGCGGCGCTGGAGCGGGCCACCTCGCAGAACACTTCGCCGGTCACCGGCGTCGGGTTTTCGAAGTACTCACCGCCGACCGGCGGCACCCACTCGCCGCCGATGAAGTTGTTGTAGCGGGAGTCGTAGCTCATCAGTGCGTCCGCGCAACCCGGACGTGCATAAACGGTCATCGGTCCAAACCTTTGCTTCCTGGTGCTTCGACGGTGCGATATAGCTCACAGTACCGCCGCCGTCACAATGGCCGCCATGGCTGCCGACGACCTCGACGACCCCCACCGCTGGCTCGAGGACATCACCGGTGACGAGGCGCTGGACTGGGTACGCGCCCATAACGCACCGACGGTGGCGGAGCTTGGCGGCGCGGCTTTCGAGGCGATGCGCGCCGCCGCGCTGGAGGTGCTCGACACCGATGCCCGGATCCCCTATGTCCGCCGCCGCGGCGAGCATCTCTACAACTTCTGGCGCGACGCCGCCAACCCGCGCGGTCTGTGGCGGCGCACCACGCTGGACAGTTACCGCACCGACACCCCGGACTGGGATGTGTTGATCGACGTCGATCAGCTGAGCCGAACTCAGGACGAGAACTGGGTGTGGGCCGGCGCGGACGTCATCGAACCCGACCACACCCGGGCGTTGATCTCGCTGTCCCGCGGCGGCTCCGACGCCTCGGTGGTGCGTGAATTCGACATGACCACACGCCAATTCGTCGCCGACGGGTTCAACCTCCCCGAGGCCAAAACCCGCATCAGCTGGGCAGACCCCGATACCGTGCTGGTGGGCACCGACTTCGGCAAGGACTCGCTGACCGAATCCGGGTACCCGCGGATGGTCAAAAGCTGGCGCCGCGGCACCCCACTCGCCGACGCCGAGACGATCTTCGAAGGTTCGCGCACAGACGTCAGTGTTTCGGGAAGTGCGGACCGGACACCGGGCTTCGAGCGAACCTTCCTGGGCCGCGCTGTCGACTTCTGGAACTCAGAGGTCTACGAACTGCGCGACGGCGAACTGATTCGCATCGACGCACCTACCGACGCGACGGTTTCGGTGCACCGGCAGTGGCTGCTGGTCGAGCTGCGCACCGACTGGGACACCGCTGCCGCCTCGTACGCCGCAGGGTCGCTGCTGGCCGCCGAGTACGACGAGTTCCTCACCGGCACAGCGCAGTTGTCGGTGGTGTTCGAGCCCGACGAGCACACCGCGCTGCACCACTACGCGTGGACCCGCGATCGGCTGGTCATCGTCACCTTGTGCGACGTGGCAAGCCGCGTCGAAATCGTCACCCCCGGCAGCTGGCGGCGCCGGCCGGTGACCGAAGTGCCGGCCAACACCAACACCGTGATCGCCGGAACCGACGACACCGGCGACGAGATCTTCCTGGACTCCAGCGGATTCGACACCCCATCAAGGCTGTTGCACGGCACCGCCGACGGGCCGCTTTCCGAGATCAAGTCCGCCCCGGCTTTCTTCGATGCCGACGGCATGAGCGTCACACAGCATTTCGTGGCGTCGAAGGACGGCACGTCGATTCCGTATTTCGTGGTCCGGCCGCCCCACGCGAGCGGGCCGACGTTGCTGGGTGGCTACGGCGGCTTCGAGGTGGCACGCACCCCCGGCTACGACGGGGTGCTGGGCCGGCTGTGGCTGGCCCGCGGCGGCACCTACGTGCTGGCCAATATCCGCGGCGGCGGCGAGTACGGGCCAGGTTGGCACACCCAGGCGATGCGGGAGGGCCGGCACCTGGTGGCCGAAGATTTTGCCGCGGTGGCAAGCGATTTGGTGGACCGCGGCATCACCACCGTGGACCAGCTGGGTGCCCAGGGCGGCAGCAACGGCGGGCTGCTGATGGGCATCATGCTGACCCAGTACCCGCAGCTGTTCGGAGCGCTGGTGTGCAGCGTGCCGCTGCTGGACATGCGCCGGTTCCACCTGCTGCTGGCCGGTGCCTCCTGGGTGGCCGAGTACGGCGACCCGGACAACCCGGACGACTGGGAGTTCATCTCCGAATACTCGCCGTACCACCATATTTCTGCTGCACGTGATTACCCGCCGGTGCTGATCACCACATCCACTCGCGACGACCGCGTCCACCCAGGTCATGCCCGCAAGATGACCGCCGCACTCGAGGCGGCCGGACACCGAGTCTGGTACTACGAGAACATCGAGGGCGGGCACGCCGGTGCGGCCGACAACGCGCAGACCGCATTCAAAGCCGCGCTGAGTTTCTCGTTCCTGTGGCGGATGCTGGATGGTCGTTGACTCCCGTGCTGAGGGTGTTCGGGACGATCGTGGCGATCCTGGGTGGGCTGCGAAGGGCGTGAGCCTCGACGAGCGGTCAGAAGACCTCCACATGTGCATGGTGCCCACCCGCCCGAGCCAACCGGCGGTCACAGGTCACGAGCGGCACCCCCAGCCCCTCCGCCAACGCGATGAACACCGCGTCGTACGCAGTCAAGTGGTGACGTAAATCCCACACGCGGTCGGCAAGTGAGCCCAGCGGGTACCTGGTCAAGGTGATGTCGTCGATGTCGGCGCGCGCGTCCTCCAGCCGCGCCTCGTGGACGGCCCCCGTCAGCGCCAAACGTCGCAAGGCATGCAGAATTTCGACATCGATCAGGTGCGGTGCGTGCAGATCGCCGTCGTCGGACAACCGTGCCAGCAACCCGGGCTTGGGCGGGCGGGCCAGCACCGCGTCGATGAGCGCCGATGTGTCTACCACGATCACCGATCCCGCCCGGTGCGAACCGCCTCAACGATCAGTTCAGCGCTGACGCCGCCGCTCCGTCGGCTCGACCGGACCAGGACGTCGGCGACTGCTGGCCGGTCGGCCACGCGTACGAGTTCGTCAAGCACGTAGTCCGATAGCGACACTCCGGCGGCGGAGGCCCGCGTGCGCAGGGTGCGGTGCACTGCGTCGGGAACATTGCGGATCTGGATGACCTTCACCAGGACACCATACACCTGATTTAGGTGTGTCACACCCTACGCGCACCATGACGCTGCCGTTCTACAGCACCCCACGGCCCCGTCGCGCGCACCGTCTTCGAGCGTCTGCGCACCGAAATCAACGTGGGCGGGCTGGACACCGCTTGACACCGGCTGCCTGGGAAGCTTGCCTGCTGTTATGCCGACACCTGAATTCGAAACTCTGCTCTACACCACGGCGCCGCCAGTCGCTACCGTCACACTGAACCGCCCCGAGCAGCTCAACACCATCGTTCCGCCGATGCCCGACGAGATCGAGGCGGCGATCGGGCTGGCCGAGCGCGACCCGGATGTCAAAGTCATCGTGCTGCGCGGCGCCGGCCGGGCGTTCTCCGGTGGGTACGACTTCGGCGGTGGCTTCCAGCACTGGGGTGAGGCGATGATGACCGGCGGGCGGTGGGATCCCGGCAAGGACTTCGCGATGGTCACCGCGCGGGAGACCGGGCCGACAAGTAAGTTCATGGCGATCTGGCGGGCGTCGAAACCGGTGATCGCGCAGGTGCACGGCTGGTGTGTGGGCGGCGCCAGCGACTACGCACTCTGCGCCGACCTGGTCATCGCCAGTGAGGACGCCGTGATCGGCACACCGTACAGCCGGATGTGGGGTGCCTATCTGACCGGAATGTGGCTGTACAGGCTCAGCTTGGCCAAGGTCAAGTGGCACGCACTGACCGGCCGCCCGCTCACCGGTATGCAGGCCGCCGAAGTCGAGTTGATCAACGAGGCGGTGCCGTTCGAGCGGCTGGAAGCCCGGGTCGCCGAGATCGCCACCGACCTGGCGCGAATCCCGTTGTCGCAGTTGCGAGCACAGAAGCTGATCGTCAACCAGGCCTACGAGAACATGGGCCTGGCGTCCACCCAGACGCTGGGTGGCATCCTCGACGGCCTGATGCGCAACACCCCCGAAGCGCTCGACTTCATCGCGACCGCCGCCACCGAAGGGGTGCGCACCGCCATCGAGCGGCGTGACGGCCCGTTCGGCGACTACAGCCAGGCACCGCCCGATCTGCGGCCCGACCCCTCGCACGTGGTCGTGCCGTGAGCCTGCTCACGACCTTCGCAGCCCACCCAGAACCGCCACGATCGTCCCGACCACCGTCAGCACGCTGCCGGCGCCCAACGTCAGGCTGAGCCACTGATGCAGGCTGCCCACGGCGTCGGCCACCATGACATCGGCGATCTGGCGGGTATCGCCGGCGGTCTGGTTCAGCGCCGCGTTGATGTAGCGGCGAGCGACCTCAACGCCCGCCCAATCGCCCGCACCGACCAGCAATGCCGAGACACCCAGGCCGGTCAGGGCCTTCCCGCGATCGCGGGCGGCCAGCAACACCAGCAGCGCGCACACGCCCGTCAACACCGTCGCGCCGACGCTTACCCACCGGCCCCACGTGGTCAGCGGCCGTAACTGTCCGGGCCGCAACAACTCTGGCGCTGAGGGCGTTAACCGGACCGTCAATGTCGACGGAACCTCGGTCAGGTAGCTGCCCAGCAGCTGCTCGAACGCGGGATCGTTGAGCATCGGTGCCAGGTCGACGAACCAGCCGTTGTGGCCGGTCTGCGAAGCGGCGTCGCTGAACAGCCAGTCGTGTGCCAGCCGGTTGGCCTGCGCGAATTGCTGCGGAAACGACGGCCCGGCGGTGTATGCGGCGGCGACATCTCGCACCAGTGCCGGGTCGACGTCGTAGCCGCGCGCGTTGATCAGCGTCCTGGCCGCAGTGGTCAGCTCTGCGGCCACCGCGGTCTGCAACACCGGATCGGTGGCCATCCGCTGTGTCAACGCTGCATAACCGTTGGTGTCGAACAGGTTTCGCTGCGCCCATGCTGCAGGCACCGCGACCGCCAGCATCGCCGTGGCGATCAGCCACGACAGCATCGCCGCGATGAACCGCATGGTCTACTGCGCCGCCCCGCGCGCGATGCCGCGCAGGTAAGCGGCCTGGCCCAGGTGCTGCGCGCAGTCGTCGATGCTGCTGACCAGCCGCATGCTGACGGTCACCGGCGGATCCCAGCCCCGGTCCACGATGCGGCCCAACTCGTCGGCGCTGACACCGGTGACATACTCCAGCGTCAGCTGGTGCACGGCGTGGTAGTAGCCCGCCAGCAACGCCGCCGGTGCCCGCACCTTGGCCATGTCGTCGGGGCCGTGCCCGTAGCCGGTGTCGCTGCGGGGCAGGTCCAGCCCGAACCGATCGACCCAGCCGTCGCGGGTCCACGCCTGCTCGACGCCGGCGATCTGGGCGACCTGGAGGTCCTGCACCCGGGCGCTGTGCCAGAGCAGCCAGGCGACGCTGTTGGCGCTCGGAGTCGGCCGGTAGCCGGCCACTTCGTCGGTGAGCCCGTCAGTGAGTTCGTCGACGTGTTCGATCAACCGGGTGAACGCGTCCCGCAGCAACTCCCGGACGGCGGTGTCAGCGCTGGCCATACCAGTGACCGTACGCGTAGGGCCGGTGACTGCTCCTTGATCACCCGAGACAGTTGCCGGACACCGGCACACATCCCCTGGTAGCAACGGGAGCTTGTCGCGTATTATGACGCCCGGCTCCTGATCGCGGGGAAAGGGTCTCTCAGTGAGTAGCAGGTTGCGCGTAACATTTTTGGCGGCTATCGCGCTGGCGTCCGTATCGCCATCCGCGCCGGCCGCGTCGGCCGCCAGACCCGTCGATATCACGCTGCTGTCCAATGACGTCGCCATCGTCATGGGCGGCACCGGCGTCCCCACCGTGCCCATAGATCTGCTCGAGACCGTGGTCGATGTGCTCAATGATGTGTTCGGCACCGACTTCGTCGTGGGTAGCCCCAGCGTCGACAATCTCACCACCCCTGAGACGATGAACACCGGCACCTATTTCCAGGGCGAGCAGATCTTGCTGGCGCAGTTGCAGAAGCTTGTCGACGATGCCGTGACGATCTTCGGGGTGTCCCAGAGCGCCGGCATCGAGGGCATGGTGCTCTCCGCGATCGCGCAGGATCCGTCGGCCTACCCGTCGGATCTGCACATTGTGGCGTTGGCGCCGCCGTCGATGCCCCCGTTCGACGGTGGCACGGGGCTGTTCCAGAACCCCGCCGACCAATGGCTGATGAGCCTGCTCTATCCGGGCATGACGCAGACGTTCCCGACCGACAACGGCGGGTACACGGTCGATGTCTACTGCGGCATGTACGACCCGGTCTGCGACGAACCGACCAAGTTCGACCTGGTCGCGTGGTGGAATTCACTGCTCGGCCTGTTCGATATTCACCTCGGCTACGCCAAGTTGACGCCCGCCGAATTAACCTACGAGATCGCTCACGCTCAGGCGCTGCCGTCGATCTCCACCGAGTCGACACACTTTTACCTGATGCCCGACGTGTACAACTTCGGCACCGCCGCCGACCCGGATTACCAACCGTATCTGCCGATACTGAGCTGGGCGACGTTCAGCAAGGCTCTCTACGATCAGCTGGAGCCAACGATGGCGGCTCTGGTCAACGCCGGGTACGACGGTGCCAACCATCCGCTGCCCGGGTCGATCCCCTTGGCGGCCGACATCGTCGCCGGACCATGGTTAGCGGACTTATGGCAGGGCGTCGCCGATATGCTGGCACACCTGGACGTCTTGAGCCTCTGACGGGACTTACCTAAAAGTCCGCCGCTTTACCGTTTGGCGGTGCCGTCAACCTTGATCACGGCAAATGCACCTTCCTCAAGCCGCCGCCCTGACCGCCGTCTCCCCCGGAACCGCCGGCGCCGCCGGCGCCACCGGTGCTGTTGACGGGTGGGGCGCCGGGGTCCCCAGCCGTGCCGCCCTTGCCCGGCAGGCCGGGTTCGTCCAAACCTCCCGAACCGCCGTGGCCACCCTGGCCGCCGGTGCCACCGGCACCACCGGCCGCGCCGGCGCCTTGGCTGCCCGCCGTGGCGGTGCCGCCGTCGCCGCCGTGCCCGCCGACACCGCCGGTGCCCCCTGTGCCGCCGTCACCGCCATGGACTTCGGCTTCACGTTCGCCACCGGCGCCGGCTCCGCCGGTGCCGCCGGTGCCGCCTTGGCCACCGAGCCCGCCGGCACCCCCGTTACCGGCGTCGGCCCCGCCCGCACCCCCGTTTCCGCCGAGCCCGCCGATACCACCGGGATTGCCGGGGTTGCCGTCGGCATCCGGGGAGTTCGGGGTGGTGCCCGTGCCGCCGACCCCGCCGTTACCGCCGGCCCCGCCTGGCCCGCCGTCGCCGTTGTCACCGGCGTCGCCTCCGTTCCCGCCGTTGCCGCCGTTCGCGCCGGGGGTGGTCGAACCGCCGGCACCGACAGCGCCGGCGTTGCCGCCGGTGCCCCCGGCGCCGCCGTCACCGGAGGCCGATCCGCCGTCACCGCCGGCGCCGCCATTCCCGCCAGCCCCGCCGGCGCCGGGTGCACCGCCGCTGCCGAGGCGGCCACCGCCGTCGCCGCCGTGTGCGCCGTTGCCACCGGCCCCGCCGGCGCCGCCGTCGCCGATCGGGCCCGCGTGACCGCCGGCGCCACCCTCCCCGCCACCGCCGCCGATACCGCCGGCGCCTGACAGCTCGCCGCCGTTGCCGCCGAGCCCACCGTCACCGCCCTGCCCACCGTTACCGCCGTTGCCGGACGTCGAGCCGCCGACCCCGCCTTGCCCGCCGGTGCCGCCGTCTCCACCGGGTCCGCCGTTACCAACCTCTTTCTGACTGGTGCCGTTGTCGCCGGCCCCACCGTTGCCGCCGTCGCCCCCGTTGCCCACCGTGCCGCCGTTGCCGCCGGCCCCGCCGTCCCCGCCGGCCCCCAGCTTGCCGCCGCCGCCGGGCACGTTGGCAACTCCAGCCGCGCCGTTGCCACCGTTACCGCCGTTGCCCGACACGGCGGTCGGCAGAGTGCCGTTCACGCCTTTGGTGCCGTCGGTTCCGCCGCCGCCGTTGGTGGTGCCGTGCGCACCGCCGGCACCGCCGGTGCCGCTGACGTCGCCCGAGTCACCCCCCTGGCCGCCGTTCCCGCCGGCGCCGTCACTGATGCCGCTGGCACCGGCCGCACCGCCGCCACCGTCACCCCCCACACCGGCAACGCCGCCGGCACCGCCGTCACCGCCGTTGCCGTTGGTGCCCACCGTGCCGTTGGCGGCAGTGCCGGCGTTGCCGCCGGCACCACCGTGGCCGCCGGTACCGGCCGCCCCGCCGGTGCCGCCGTCACCGCCGGCCATGCCATTGCTCAGATCGCTAGCGTCGAAGCCGCTGCCGCCAGCCCCGCCGGTGCCACCCGCACCGCCCTGGCCGCCAGCCCCGCCGTTGCCGGCGGTGTTGGCCGCCAGGCTGCCGCCGGTGCCACCGGCACCGCCTTGCCCACCGGCGCCACCAGTCCCACCCGCGGAACCGTTGGCGCCGCTGGGGCTCCCGGACGTGCCGTTGGTGCCGGGCCCCCCGGTGCCGCCGCTGTCACCGGTGCCGCCGGCCCCGCCGTCGCCCCCGTTGCCGACCGTGCCGCCGTTGCCGCCTGCCCCGCCGTTGCCACCAGCCGCGCCGGTGCCGTTGCCGGTAAAGCTATAACCGGTGCCGCCGTTGCCACCATTGCCAGCCGGAGTGCTTACCCCGGCGCCGTCCGCGCCAGTGCTGCCGGTGCTAGAGCCGGTACCACCGATCCCACCGTCACCGGCCGCACCCGGGTCACCGCCGTCACCACCGTCACCGCCGCCGGGGTTGGCCGCGGTGGTGGCGGCCGCACCGGTGCCACCATTACCCGGCGTACCGGCGTTACCGCCGGCACCACCATCACCGCCGACACCCTGCCCGGTCGGGCCGCCGAAGATGCCGCTCTTACCGGCGGCACCACCGTCACCGCCGCCGCCACCGGTCCCGCCGCCACCACCGTCACCACCAGCCTGGCCAGCCCCGGCGCCACCGTTGGCGAACGACCCGGCCGACCCGGCGACGCCGGCACCACCGTTACCGCCGGCACCACCGACACCGCCGGCACCACCGTTACCGCCGGTGCCGATGAGCACCCCGCCTGCACCACCGACACCACCAGTGCCGCCCACACCACCGACGGTGCCGTCACCGCCGACAGCACCCGGGGCAGTGCCTGCAGCGCCATTGGTGCCGGCCGCACCGGCACCACCGACACCACCATCGCCACCATTTCCGGTTGCCAGCGCGCCCAAGATGTCGCTGGCAGCCCCGGTGCTACCGCCGTTACCGCCGGCGCCGCCGGCGCCAGTGCCGCTGCCCGCGAAGGTACCGGTACCGCCGGTGCCGCCGTCACCGCCGTCGCCGAACTGCTCGCCACCGTTGCCGCCGTTACCACCGTCGGCACCCAACCCGCCGGCACCGCCATCGCCGCCATTGCCCCAGCCTCCGGCATCCCCGCCGTTGCCACCGGGATCACCGGCCACCGTGCTGTCCCAACCGGCGCCGCCGTCACCGAACCACAGTCCCGCATTACCGCCATTGGGGTCCGCCTCGGTTCCGGGGGCGCCATTGCAAATCAGGCCACAGGCGTCAGGGGTCAGCGGGGCGAACAGCGTGTTGATCACGCCGTCGACCTGTTCACCCAGTGGGCTGGTGATCCAGTCCTGCAGAGCCGCATGGAACGGCAACCAGAAGTCGGTCTGGAACGCCTGAGCCATGTGAGCACCTAAGTCGCTTGCCGCGGGGTTCGCAGCCAGGACGTTGCTGACCGCATCACCGGCTAGGCCAGCTGGGCCCGAACCGAACCAACTATCCCAACCACCCGGGACGAACGGATCACCCCAACTACCCGGATCGAACAAATCCTCGATATCGGCATGTGCCGGCCCCGCCAACGGCGTCAATCCCAAAGCCAAAAATGCTCCCCCTGCGGCGCCGGCACTCACCACACGGTGAGCGCAGCGCCGCGCGGTGGCTTTACCGGATTGACGGTTAATTTTAGTGCGACGCTGGCAGGACATTTCGTACCCCCGACCAGTTCCATGGCGAGACCGTGAGGAGTGTTAACATACCCTGGTCGCAACGATTCTGTCACTCATATCTGAAAATTCACGATCACTCAACACTCCGTGAGCAAGTGAAAACGTCCCGGCTGCGGCCGGATGGCCGCCTCACTGCCACCGCCCTCCTCGCTGCACTACCCTTCCAGGGTGCGCAGTGCACGCTTGTAGTCCTGCACGATCAGCGCCCTGCCGTCGATCTGCGCGGCGGCGTTGCCGGCGCTCAGCGCGGCCTCGTACACCCGCACCACCTCTCTGGCTTGAGCGATCGCCTCGGCCGTCGGCGTGAACGCGGCGTTGATCACGTCGACGTGAGGCGGATAGAAAGTCGCCATGCCGTCGAACCCCATCCGGCGCGCGTAATCGGCCGCCGATGCTACCTGACCGGAGTCCCGCAGCTGCGGTGTCAACAAGAAGTCGAACACCGGCAGGCCGAACGCAGCTCCGGCCAACACCATTTTGTTCTTGGCGTAGTGGTAGGCGTCGGCGAACAGCGCGGGTCCGTCGAACGGGGTGATTCCCGCGTCGACGGCGAGGTCGAACGGACCGAACAGCAATCCGCCGAGCTGCGGCATCGCCGCGATCTTGTCCAGTTCGAGCACCGCGCGGGCGGTCTCGATCACCGGCACCAGCGCGGGTTCGGCACCGGCGTCGCGCAGGACGGCGCGCACGTCATCCAGCTCGCCCGCCGTATCGACCTTCGGGTATGCGACGACCGCAGCGCCTGCTGCTGCCACTGCCCGCAGATCGGCTTCGCCGTCGGGTGTGGCTAGCGGATTGACTCGCGGGATCGCGAGCCGGCCACCCAGATGCGCCAGGTCCGCCAGCTGGGCGACCACTGTGGCGCGGGCTTCGGCCTTGCGTGTCTGCGGCACGCTGTCCTCGAGGTCCAGCAGCACCGCGTCGGCGGGGATGTCGGGGACTTTCGCCCACTTATCGGCGTCGAGGATCGGTGATTCCAGGATGCTGCGCACCCGCCGCAGCTGTAGGTCAGCCCGATCAGCCATCGCCGATTACTCCTGTGGCGCACAGCTTGTCGAACTCGGCGTCGGTCATGCCCAGCCAGTGCTTGCACACCACGTCGTTGTCGGCGCCCAGTGCCGGCCCGGTGCGCCAGACCGCTCCGCCATGCGTATGCATTTTGGGCACCACCGCCTGCATGCGGACCCGGCCGAGCTCGTCGTCGGGAACGCAGACGATGGCCTCCCGTTCGGCGTAGGTGGGGTCGGCGGCGATGTCGTCCATCGAAAAGATCTGGGATGCCACCACTTCCGCGTCTGACATGGCGCGCAGGGCGGCTGCGGTGCTGCGCTGCCCGACCCACGTTCGCAACGCATCATCGAGTTCGTCGCTTCGGGCGACCTGCTGCTCGACGGTTTGGTAATCCTCCGCGGGCAGCCCGAGCAGCCGGGCGACGTTGCGCACCGACCGCACCGTGGCAGAGGTGACGGTGATCCACTCGCCGTCGGCGCTCAGATAGGTGTTGACCACCGCTGCGGGCGCGATGGCCAGCCGGTTGCCCGACCGGCCCGGCGCCACACCGAGCTGGTCATGGGTGATCACCTGCCATTCGACCAGGCGAAACAGCGGCTCGAAGAGCGCCAGGTCGATCCACTCGCCGCAGAAATCCGGGTCGTGGGCCTTGCGGTAGGCCGCGGCCAGAATGCCGAACGCCGCAGTGAGCGCGGTCACCGTGTCGGCGTGAGAGAACCCGGTGTGCACCGGTGGCCCGTCGGCAAAGCCGGTCAGATGCACCACACCGCTGCGTGCTTCGCCAACCTTGCCGAAGCCGGGCGCGTTGCGCATCGACGTGTTCGCCCCGAAACCGGTGATCTGGGCGTAGATCAGCGACGAATTGAGCTGATGCAGTGTCGGCCAGTCCAGCCCCCACTTCGTCAGAGTGTCGACACGCAGGTTGGTGATCACCACGTCGGCCCAGCCGGCCAGCCGCCGGGCCACGTCTTGCCCGGCCTGCTGACGCAGGTCCAGTGACAGGGACCGCTTGTTGCGGGCGGCCACCTTCCACCACAGGGGCACACCGTTTTTGGTGGGCCCCATCTTGCGGCCGGTGTCGCCGACGCCGGGCGGTTCGACGTGGACGACGTCTGCGCCGAGGTCGGCGAGCAGCGTACCGGCCAGCGGGCCGGCGATCACGTGGGCGAACTCGACGACCCTCAGCCCGGCCAGGGCAGCGGTGGATTCGGCCTTGTCCGCCATCGTGATCACCTGCCCTGCCAATTCGGTTGCCGGCCTTCGCGAAACGCCGCTGGCCCCTCGAGCGCGTCGGCGCTGCGGTAGACCGTCTCGAACAGCTCATCGGCCGCATCCCAGGCCGCCGTCACGCCCATCTCGCCGGCCAGCCCGACCATCTGCAGCGACGCCTGCACGGTCAACGGTGCGTTGTCGCGAATCTTCACGGCCAGCGCGTTCGCCGACGCCATCAACTCGGCGGCGGGCACGACATCGTTGACCAGGCCGATCTGGTGAGCGCGTGCGGCGTCGATCGGGTCCCCGGTGACCAGCAGTTGCAGCCAGACCCGGCGCGGGATCATTTGCGACAGCGGCGCCGACCACGGCGCACCGCGGCCGACCTTGGCCTCGGGCATGCCAAACTGCGCATGGTCGGCCGCGATCACCAGATCGGCCATCTGAGCCAGCAGAAAGCCGCCGCCGAAGGCCACCCCGTTGACCGCCGCAATGAGCAGCTTGGAGAACGGCACGGTGCGCCGGATGATGGGCATGTAGTCCGGCGGTGGCACCGAAAGCCGTTCGGCGGCCATCTCTTTGAGGTTGGCGCCGGCACAGAAGGCATGCTCTCCGGCGCCGGTGAGGATGACGACCGAGACACCGGGGTCGGCCTCGGAACGCTTGAGGCCGTCGAACAACCCGGTGCGGATGGCTGCCGACAGCGCGTTGCGGTGTGGCCGGTCGTCGATCGTCAAGGTCGCGATACCCGAATCGACCTGATAGTGCACGGTTCCCGTCATATCAGCCCCTCATGATGTGGGTGTTGCGCTGCGCGAGCGGACGGTGCCGGCGACGTCGGTACAGCCGCAGCCGCTCGGCCAGTTGCTGTCTCAGCTCGCGACCGGGAACAACGTCGTCGATGTACATCTCGGCCGCCGGTCCCCATACGCCGATGTCAGCGGCGTACTCCTGCTGTTTAGCCGTGACGAACGCCGCCCGCTCACCTGCGGATAGCGCAGCGATCTTTTTCGCGTAGATCGCCTGCACGGCCGCGGCCGGGCCCATCAGGCCCAGCTGCGCCTGCGGAAGCGCAATGGTGCAGTCGGGCTGAAACGTCGCCCCCGACATCGCCATGTAGCCGGCGCCGTAGGCCTTGCGCAGGATCACGCAGATCCGCGGCTGAGTGGCCTCGGCGACCGCCTGCAGCATCTTCTGGCCGCGCCGGATGATGGCCGCCTTCTCGCAGTGACTGCTGATCATGAACCCGGGAACGTCCATCAGGAAAACCAGCGGGATGTTGTAGGCCGTGCAGGTCGAGATGAACTGGGCGCCTTTCTCCGAGGAGTCCTGCATCAGGATCCCGCCGCGGACCTTGGGTTGGTTGGCGACGATGCCGACCACCATCCCCTCGATCCGCGCGTAACCGGTGACCAGTTCGCCGGCGTAGTGCTTCTTGATCTCGAAGAAGCTGCCGGCGTCGACGATCGCATCGATGACCTTTGCGACGTCGAAGAATTTCCGCTCGTCGGCGGGGATGACGGATTCGAGTTGCGTGCCGTCACCGGTGGGCTCGACCGGGTCGCAATCCGGGGTCCGTTCGGTCCAATTCGACGGCATCAGCGCCAGGTAGTCCTTCACGACTTCCAGCGCCGCGTCCTCGGTGTCGACGAGCACATCACCGAGTCCGCTTTCGGTGCAATGCATCCGAGCTCCGCCCAGCTCTTCGTCGTCGACCTGTTCCCCGGTGGCCGCGGCCGCCTGGCGCGGCGAGCCGAGGTAGACGCTGGTCCGGCCGTCGATCATGACCACCAGATCGCAGAACGCCGGCAGGTATGCCGCGCCGGCCGGTGAGGGGCCGAAGTTGACGCACAGCTGAGGCACGACGCCATTCATCCGCGCCATGTTCCAGAAGATGCGCCCGGAGTGGTCGCGGTCCAGATACAGCCCGTACTGCTCGGAGATGCGCGCCCCGCCGGAGTCGACCAGATAGATCATCGGAATCCGGTAATCCAGGGCAACTTCCTGGATGCGCTGGATTTTGCGGACGGTCTTGACGCCCCAGGTGCCGGCCTTGACCGACATGTCGTTGGCCATCACCGCGACCTGTCGGCCGCCGACGTGTCCGACCACCGTCACCACGGCGTCGGCCGGCAGCGCCGGATCGTCGTGCCGGGCCAGGATCCAGTCCTCGATCACAAAGCCGGGATCGAGCAACCGCTCCAATCGTTCACGCACTAAAAGGCTGCCACGAGAATGCAATTCGGACTTACGCTGCTCCGACCCGCCCCGACGGATTCGTTGGCGCAGGGCATCGACTCGAGCGTCCGGGCTGGCGTCGTCAGGTGTTTGAACGTCGACCACGTTGTCCTCGTTTCTGTTCACCACAAGAACTCACCGCCCAGGTATCGGGTCGCAACACGTGCCGCGTCGAGGACGGCGGGACAGTAGCCCGCGATGTCGGCTTCGGTGAACCGCTGCACCGGCCCAGCGACGCCGACCGAGGCGACGACGCCACCGGTGAGCCCGAAGACGGGTGCGCTCACGCCGGCCACGCCCCAGTCGAGTTCCTCGGTGCTGATCGCCAGGCCGGTCGTGCGGGTGGCCGCCAGTGCCTTAGCGAGCCGACCGGCATCGACCAGGGTGTGATCCGTCGGCGCGGCGCGCGCGGAGGTCAGGGTCGCTTCGATCGCGTCCGGGTCGAACGCGAGGATCGCGCGCCCGCCGGAGCCGACGTGCAGCGGCGTGGACATGCCGACCTGCAGCTGCCAAATCACCGGGTGGCGGGTCGGTGCCACCGCCACGCAAGTCCGGCTCAGCGCCTGTCGCACGAAGACCGCCCCGCTCTCCCCGGTGCGATCACGAAGCTCCTCGATGACCGGGGTCAGTCGATCGACCATGCCGAGCCCGCGCAGCGCCACCGCCGACCACCGCAGCACCGAAAGGCTGATGCGGTACCGGTCGCCCACCCGGTCGAGCAGCCCCTCGTCGGCGAGGTTGCCCACCAACCGACCGCACGTCGTCGCGGGCAGACCGGCAGCCGACCGGATCTCGGACAAGGTGAGCTCGGGGGCGGTGAGGCTGAACGCGTCGAGCACATCCAGCGCCTTGCGCAGCACCAGCGTCGGCTTGACCGCCTTGCCATCACCCTGCGCCCTGGCCGGGCCCTTGACGGTGTTAGCCACATCGTGGAGTGTGTATCCACGACATGGTTGCAGTCAAGGGAGCGGGGAGGCCAGGTGGTCGAACGCGAAGACCCCTCGTCGGTGGGCGCGCGTCGCCGGGCGCGGGTGCAGGGCCGCAAATCAGCCAAACTGCAGGCACACCTGGAGGGTCTTGATCCGGGGGTGGCCGGATGGGTCGACTCGTTCGTCTTCGGTCAGGTCTGGGACCGCCCCGGACTCGACGAAACCCAGCGCACGCTGATCGCCATTGCGATGCTGGCCGCGACCGAGCGGCCGGATCAGTTGCGCGCCTACCTGTTCGGTGCGCTGGACGGCGGCGTGTCGCCGGCTGCGGTGCACGAGGTTCTGGTGATGTCGACGGTGTATGCCGGATTTCCCGCCGCACTCAACGCATTGCGGTTGTGGCAGGACGTGTTGAGATCGGCGCAGGCGCAGGGCATCGTCGTGGACAAGACCGGCTTGCCGGCCGCCCCGCGCGGCGGTTGACCCGCAGCGGCGCAGTTCACCCCTGGCATCGGGCGCCACCATGGTCGTAGATTGATGAGGTGGCCTACGACCTCGTCATTCGCAACGGCACCATCGTCGACGGCCTGGGCGGCGGACCATACACCGGCGACGTCGCGGTCACCGGTGGTGTGATCAGCGCACTCGGGAGTGTCGACGGCACCGGCAAGCGGGAGATCGACGCCACCGGGCTGCTGGTCACTCCGGGCTTTGTCGACCTGCACACCCACTACGACGGCCAGTCCATCTGGTCGGACCGGCTCAACCCGTCGTCGTCGCACGGCGTGACGACGGTGCTGATGGGCAACTGCGGGGTCGGGTTCGCGCCGTGCCGAGCCCAAGACCACGACGTACTGGTCGACGTGATGGCCGGCGTCGAGGACATCCCCGGTGTGGTGATGACCGATGGGCTGCCGTGGACCTGGGAAACCTTCCCGCAGTACCTGGATGCGCTGGACGCGGGCAAGCGTGATATCGACGTGGCGGCCTACCTGCCGCATTCACCGCTGCGGGTGTATGTGATGG
>NZ_JBYCLE010000290.1:0-8579 GCF_057473765.1 Mycobacterium sp. TH-M106
CGTTGAGCACGTTGTGCGGGATGCGCCGCTTGGTGAACTGGCGCGACAGATACTCCGAGCGTTCCACGCTGGTGGTGCCGATCAGCACCGGCTGGCCCTTGGCGTAGCGTTCGGCGACGTCGTCGACCACGGCGATGTACTTGGCTTCCTCCGTCTTGTAGATCAGGTCGGAGCAGTCGGTGCGAATCATCGGCATGTTGGTCGGGATGCTCACCACGCCCAGCTTGTAGATCTCGTGCAGCTCGGCGGCCTCAGTCTGGGCGGTGCCGGTCATGCCGGCCAGCTTCTCGTAGAGGCGGAAATAGTTCTGCAGCGTGATGGTGGCCAGCGTCTGGTTCTCGGCCTTGATCTCCACATGCTCTTTGGCCTCGATGGCCTGGTGCATGCCTTCGTTGTAGCGGCGCCCGATCAGCACCCGGCCGGTGAACTCGTCGACGATGAGCACCTCGCCGTCGCGGACGATGTAGTCCTTGTCGCGGTTGAACAACTCCTTGGCCTTGATGGCGTTGTTCAGGTAACTGACCAGCGGCGAGTTGGCGGCCTCGTAGAGGTTGTCGATGCCGAGCTGGTCCTCGACGAACTCCACCCCCAGCTCGTGCACACCGATGGTGCGTTTGCGCAGGTCCACCTCGTAGTGGACGTCCTTTTGCATCAGTGGCGCAATGCGGGCGAATTCGGTGTACCAGTTGGAGCCGCCGTCGGCCGGGCCGGAGATGATCAGCGGGGTGCGGGCCTCGTCGATCAGGATCGAGTCGACCTCGTCGACGATGGCATAGTGATGGCCGCGCTGCACCATCTCGTCGACGGAGTGGGCCATGTTGTCGCGCAGGTAGTCGAAGCCGAACTCGTTGTTGGTGCCGTAGGTGATGTCGGCACCGTAGGCGGCGCGGCGCTCGTCCGGGGTCATGCCGGCCAGGATCACCCCAACATCTAGGCCGAGGAACCGGTGCACCCGGCCCATCCACTCGCTGTCGCGCTTGGCCAGGTAGTCGTTGACGGTGACGACGTGCACCCCGTCGCCGGCCAGAGCATTGAGGTAGGCCGGCAGCACGCAGGTCAACGTCTTGCCCTCACCGGTCTTCATCTCGGCGACATTGCCGTAGTGCAGCGCCGCGGCGCCCATCACCTGCACGTCGAACGGGCGCTGGCTCAGCACCCGCCACGCCGCCTCGCGAGCCACCGCGAACGCCTCAGGCAGCAGGTCATCGAGGCTTTCACCGTCGGCGTAGCGCTTACGGAACTCGTCGGTCTTGGCCCTCAGCTCGGCGTCGGTGAGCGCTTCGGCGTCGGCGGCCTTGGTGTTGACATAGTCGGCGAGCCGCCTGAGGCGTTTGACCATGTGGCCTTCACCGAAGCGCAGCAACTTAGACAGCACAGCTATGTCCCCTACTCGAATGTCAACCTTTACGCGTTACGGGCGTCACCCATCGTAGGTGACGTGCCCGTCAGCTCCCCAACGCCGCGTCGGACCGGTCGGGTCAGACCAGTTGGATCAGGCCGTAGTCATAGGCGCGGCGGCGGTAGACGACCGACGGACGCCCGGTGTGTTTGTCGGAGAACAAGAAGAAGTCGTGACCGACCAGCTCCATCTCGTAAAGCGCGTCATCGACCGACATCGGCTTGGCCGGGTGCTCCTTGGTACGCACGATCTGACCCGGCTCGTGGCCCTGATGGTCCGGTCCGCCGGAAGCTACTGCGTCATCGTGCCCGTGGGGGCGTCCGTCCGGTTCGGCGGTGATATCGCGTTTGAGGTTCCGCTGAAACGCCGCTGCGGCGACGTCCGGATCCACCGGCTGGTCCGCCAGAGCCTCGGCCACCGACACCGGGGTCTTGTCACCGTAGGAGACGTTGCGGCGGCCCTTGCCGCGCCGCAACCGGCCCTCCAGCCGGTCTATCGCAGCCTCGAATGCGGCGTAGAAACTGTCGGCGCGGGCCTCGCCGCGAACCACCGGACCGCGACCGTGGGCGGTGATGTCGATCTGCTGACAGGACTTGCGCTGACGCCGGTTGGGCGCGTGCTTGAGCTCGACGTCGAACAGCCGGATGGAGCGGTCCAATCGCTCCACTCGGGCCAGTTTCTGCGAAACGTAGACCCGGAAGTGGTCGGGGATCTCGACGTTGCGGCCCTTGACCACCACCTCGGCGCGCTGTGGGGCATCGATCTGGTCGGCCTGATCGCCGGAGTCGACGCGCTCTTGATGGGCATCCACGAATTGACTTGCCATGCTCAACACTCGTTTCTTGCTGACGTCGCAGATATCCGATGTTCCCCGGGTGCTTGCCCCGACGGTAACCCGTGTTGGGGCGTGCGTGCCACCGGTTTCGCGGACACGCTCACAAATCCCGTTGCCGCCCGGTCACGCCGCCGCGATCACCAACACGGCGGCTACTCGCGCACCGGCGGCCTGCAGCACCCGAACCGACTCGGCCATGGTGGCGCCGGTGGTGATGATGTCGTCAACCAGCAGCACCTCACCGCGTTCCGGCAGCCGCCGCCGCAGCAGCACCCGGCCCGCGACGTTACGCTCACGGGCGGTGCTGTCCAGGCCCACCGAGTCGCGAGCCAGCACTTTCATCCGCAACGCCGGTACCACCGCCACGCCGGGATGGCCGGCTACCGACGCGGCCGCGATACGGGCGACCGGGTCACCGCCGCGGCGGCGGGCCGCCGAACGCCGAGTCGGCGCCGGCACGATCGCCAGCGGGACGTCAACCATGCTCCAGGTCAGCAGTCGGTGAACGGCCACAGCCAGTATGTGTGACAGCGGCGCGACAAGGTCGTTGCGGCCGTGTTCCTTGACTGCCACCATCGCTCGCCGGCGAGCACCCGCGTAGCGACCGAGCGTAAAGACCGGCACCTGCGGGTCCACCCGGGGGCTGACCAGATGCGGCTGGTCGGGTCCGACCGCCAGCTCGGCATCGCAGGTGTCACACCACCGCACCGACGGCGCGCCGCAGCCGCCGCACTCCAGTGGCAGCACCAGGTCGAGCATGCCGCCAGTATCGCCCCGGGGGGCGACAGCCGACCGGGGCAGAGATCGCTTGCAGGATTGAGGGCATAATTCTCATTTTTTTCAGTTTTCCCGGCCGCGGTGCTGCTAGTGTCCGGCCATGACAACCGAACCGATGCAGTCGGACTCGCCACTGCGTGCCGATTCCGAATCCTCCCGGCCGCTGATCGGCAAGGGCTGGGTTCAAGGTGTCGCTCTGGTGATGATCTTCGGGTTCCTGGTGATGGGCATCCTGGTCTACCGCACCTACACCGCGTCGATGCCGATGCCCGCTCGGGTGGTCAGTGAGTCCGGTCGGCTGCTGTTCACCGGCGACGAGATCACCGAGGGCCAAGAGCTCTACCAGTCCTACGGGCTGATGCAGTACGGGTCGGTGCTGGGCCACGGCGCCTACCTGGGGCCGGACTACACCGCCGACTATCTGCGAAGAGCCGCCGACGATGTCGCTGATCAGTGGCGCGTGCAGGGGCTGAGCGACCCGCACGACCTAGTGGTGGGCAATTTCCGCGCCAACCGCTACACCCCCGACACCAAGACGCTGGTGTTCACCGACAAGCAGGCGCTGGCATTTGAACACCTCGAGCGGCACTACGCCGACTACTTCGGAGAGGACTCCACCAAGTACGGCCTGCTACCGAAGATGATCACCGATCCGGCCGAGATCCATGATCTGACCGCGTTCTTCGCCTGGACCGCGTGGGCGTCGGCCGCCGAGCGGCCCGGCCACCGTTACAGCTACACCAACAATTGGCCACCGGAGTCCAGGGTCGCCAACAGCCCGACCGGATCGATCGTGGTGTGGTCGGTGCTGTCGCTGGTGGCACTGCTGGCTGGTATCGGAGTGATGTTCGCCGTTTACGGGCGGTGGAGCCAGAAGATCGGCTGGCACGGCAACGAAATGGCCAAGCTGTCGTTTCGGCAGCCCGGCGAGGTGGAGTTGACTCGGTCGCAGCGAGCGGCGGTCTGGTTCTTCGCGATTGTGTCGGTGCTGTATCTGGGGCAGACACTGCTGGGCGGGGCGGTCGAGCACTACCGGGCCGACCTGTCGGCGTTCTACGGCATCGACCTGGCCAAAGTGCTTCCCTACAACCTGGCCCGGACCTGGCATGTGCAGCTGTCACTGTTCTGGACCGCGGCGGCATTTCTGGCCGGCGGTATCTTCCTGGTGCCGTTCATCACACACCGCGAGCCAAAGCGGCAGCACTGGCTGGCCTACGGGTTGCTGGGTGCCTTCGCGGTGGTGGTGTTCGGCTCGCTGATCTCTGAGGCGCTCTCCATTTACGGGGTGATTCCCGAGGGTGGGCTGCTCTCCCAGCAGTGGGAGTATCTGGACCTGCCGCGGCTGTGGCAGATCCTGCTGGTCGTCGGGCTGTTTTTGTGGATCGCGATCATCTGGCGCGGCATGCGCCCGACGCTGCGGAGCGTCTCGAAGCTCAACCTGCCTTGGCTTTTCCTGTTTACTGGGCTGGCCATCCCCGCCTTCTATGCCGTTGGCCTGCTTGCCGCCAGCGACACCCACTACACGGTTGCCGACTTCTGGCGCTTCTGGGTGGTGCACCTGTGGGTGGAGGACTTCCTCGAGCTGTTCACCACGGTGATGGTGGCCTACATCTTCGTGCTGCTCGGCGTGGTGCGGGAACGGATCGCGCTCGGGGTGATCTATCTCGACATCATCTTGTACTCCGCCGGCGGCGTCATCGGCACCATGCACCATCTGTACTTCTCCGGCACCCCGGTGGAGCATATGGCGCTGGGAGCGTTCTTCTCGGCGGCCGAGGTGATCCCGTTGACTTTTCTGACAGTGGAAGCGTGGGCATTCCTGCAGCTGGGTGCGCGCCAGGAAACCGGGGACGCCAACCCGTTTCCGGCCCGCTGGGCGGTGATGTTCCTGGTCGCGGTGGGATTCTGGAACTTCCTGGGAGCGGGCATCTTTGGATTCCTGATTAACCTGCCGATCGTGTCCTACTACGAGATCGGCACCGCTTTGACCGCCAACCACGCTCACGGCGCCATGCTGGGCGTCTACGGCATGCTCGCGGTCGGTCTGGCGATGTTCGCGTTCCGGTACGTGACGCCGCCGGAGAAGTGGCCCGACAAGATGGCGCGCATCTCATTTTGGTGCATGAATATCGGGCTGGCCTGGATGGTGTTCGTATCACTGCTGCCGCTGGGTGTGCTGCAGCTTTACCACTCGGTCAACAGCGGCTACGCCGATGCCCGGTCGCTGGGTTATATCACCAAGCCCGGCAACAGCGTGCTGGAGTGGCTGCGACTCCCGGGTGATCTGATCCTGATCATCGGCGGTGTGGTGCCATTCGCCTGGATCGCCTGGGTCGCGTTGCGCAACTTCCGCTCCGGTACCACGGTCGACGCGCTGCCCGACCACCCGCTCTACACCGTGGCGTCGGATTCCGATGCCACCGGAGCAGAGGCCACGGCGAAGGACTGATCGTGGCCCAACCGGCAACGTGGGTGTGGCTGGTCTCCGGCTATGCCCTGATACTGCTGGGGATTGCCTGGGCCTTCGACACCATGGCGCGGCGGGTGTCGCAGCACGCCACCCGGTGGCGCAACGGCGGGTTCGTCTACCATCCCAACCACGACGCCTGGGTGTGCCCGCAGGATCAGTGGCTCTGGCCCACCTCGTTCGATCCGCAAAACCGAGTTTTGCGCTATCGGGCGTTGCCTACGGTGTGCAATAGCTGTCCAGTCAAGAACTCGTGTACCACGTCGGACAACGGCCGGGAGATCAGCCGGGACGTCGATCCGTGGCCGTACTCCGAAGCGGGCCGATTCCACCGCGGCATCGCCTGCGCGGTAGCAGGATTCGGCGTGATCATGCCTTCGGCGACACTGATCGTCGACCACGGCGCGGCCGATGTGCTGGTCCTGGGCGTTGCGGTGCTGGTCGTGGTGGCAGGCGGGCTGCCGTTGGTTCGCCACCTGTGGAACACTCCTTCTCACGCACCCGATCACCTGCCGCATCGCACCGGCCTGGAGGAGCAGGTTGCGGCAGCCATCGACCAGTACTCCACCCGGTGGGGTGGAGGCTATACCGACAAAGAGGAGGGCGCACAGTGAATTCGGTGCTGGTCACCGTGCTGGTTGCCGTGATCGCGGCGCTGATCGTGTTGGTCTTCTTCTCGCTGGTGGTGCTACGGGAATACGAACGGGGCGTGGTGTTTCGGATGGGCCACGTGCGCCCGCTGTACCAGCCGGGTCTGCGGGTTTTGCTTCCCCTGGCGGACAGGATGATTCGTGTGGACCAGCGGGTCGTGACATTGACCATTCCTCCGCAGGAGCTGATCACCCGCGACAATGTGCCGGCCCGCGTCAACGCAGTGGTGATGTTTCAGGTGGTGAATCCGATCAAAGCTATTCTGGCGGTGGAGAATTACGCCGTGGCCACTTCGCAGATCGCCCAGACGACGTTGCGCTCGCTTTTGGGCCGGTCAGATTTGGACACACTGCTGGCACATCGCGAAGACCTCAACGCCGATCTGCGCACCATCATCGATAACCAAACCGAGCCGTGGGGGGTGAAGGTGCGCGTGGTCGAGATCAAGGACGTGGAAATCCCAGAGTCGATGCAACGGGCGATGGCACGTGAGGCCGAAGCCGAACGTGAGCGCCGCGCGAAAGTCATCAATGCCCGCGGCGAGTTACAGGCCTCCGAAGAGCTGACCCAAGCTGCCGAGACGTTGTCGAAGAATCCGGCGTCGCTGCAGTTACGGTATTTGCAAACGTTACTGGAACTCGGTGCCGATCAGAACTCGACAGTGGTGTTTCCGTTGCCGGTCGACATCATCACCCCGTTCCTGCGCCACCCGGAATTCCTGGACAGCGTGCTACGCGGCACCGACTGATCCCCCGAGGAGACAGCATCCCCTTCCGCCACCTGTCTGCCAGGGACCAATGGCACTCATTCTCGGCCTCCAATGACCCTGTGGGCCGCCGATTAGCCTCGGTAGCCTGGTGGGGTGCATCGATAACAGCACTTCGGAAGGCCCGATGTGGTTAAAGTCTTTTTGGTCGACGACCACGAAGTGGTGCGTCGCGGCTTGATCGATCTGCTCGAAGCCGACCCGGAGCTCGATGTCGTCGGTGAAGCGGGCTCGGTCGCCGAGGCGATGGCCAGGATTCCGGCGGCCTGCCCGGACGTGGCCGTGCTCGACGTGCGGCTGCCCGACGGTAACGGCATCGAACTCTGCCGCGATCTGCTGTCTCACATTCCGGAGCTGCGTTGCCTCATGCTGACGTCGTTCACCTCCGACGAGGCGATGCTCGACGCCATCCTCGCCGGTGCCAGCGGCTACGTCGTCAAGGACATCAAGGGGATGGAGTTGGCGCGCGCCATCAAGGACGTGGGCGCCGGAAGATCGCTGCTGGATAATCACGCCGCGGCCGCGCTGATAGCCAAGCTGCGCGGGGCCACCGAGAAACCTGATCCGCTGTCCGGGCTTTCCGACCAGGAGCGCACCCTGCTGAGTCTGCTCGCGGAGGGTCTGACCAACAAGCAGATCGCCGACCGGATGTTCCTGGCCGAGAAGACCGTGAAGAACTATGTGTCGCGACTGCTGGCCAAACTGGGCATGCAGCGCCGCACCCAGGCCGCGGTGTTCGCCACTAAACTGCAGCGGTCTTCGCCGAAGTGACGGCTGACGATGGCGGTGAAAAAGCAAACTACTGGCGGTGACTCGAATCCGCTGCGTGACACCCTATCGCAGTTGCGGTTGCGCGAACTCTTGGTCGGGGTGCAAGACCGGGTGGAGCAGATCATCGAGGGGCGCGACCGGCTGGACGGACTGCTGGCGGCGATGCTGGTGGTCACCGCCGGCCTGGAGCTCGACGCCACACTGCACTCGATCGTGCAGACCGCGACCAGCCTGGTCGACGCCCGTTACGGCGCGCTGGAGGTATACGACCACGACCGCCGGTTGCTGGAGTTCGTCTACGAGGGCATCGACGAGGAGACCTTCGCCCGCATCGGCAAACTGCCCGAGCGCCGCGGAGTGGTGGGCCTGCTCGTCGATCACCCCAAGCCGCTGCGCCTGGACGACGTCGCCAACCACCCGGCGTCGGTGACATCGCCACCGAATTGTTGTCCGGCACCGATCCCACGACCGTGTTCCGGTTGATCGCCGAGCAGGCCAGCAAGCTCACCGGCGCCGAATCGGCCCTGGTCGCCATCCCGCTCGACGGGGACCCGTCGGAAACCCCGGACACTGAGGTGAGCGAGCTGTTGGTGGTCGAAACAGTGGGCGCCGCAGTGGCTTCCGCCGCCGGAGAGACCATCCTGGTAGCGGGCACCTCGGTATGCGAGACGTTCACCCAGCGCACTCCGCAGCGGATCGGCCGGCCCGGTGGGCCGGCCTCGACGGCGACGGCTGCAGACCACCGTCGCGTTCGTCGGTCCGCTGTCGTCGTCGACGCCACGCTGGCCGACCACGCCGAGGCAGTGGTCTCCGAGGCGTTGACGTCCTCCCCGCAGTGAACTGGGGAGGTTCCTCGTGCTGGCCGGCTGTCTCGATGGCCGTTCATGCGACGATCGCCGTGGGCTGGTCGGTA
>NZ_JBYCLE010000291.1:0-2817 GCF_057473765.1 Mycobacterium sp. TH-M106
CAGATCGCTCAGCGCCAGCGCCGGCGGCACCCACAGAAACACCGCCTCGGTGGCCGGCACCAGAACCCTCGCCGACGCGTCTTGATACCAGCAGTCCTCGAAGGGCCGCACCTGGTCGGCGACGTGGAACACCGGGGTGATGGCGTGATCGACGAACGCCGACCATATCGGCTCGTGGTCGGGGTGCGACAGCGCGCGGCCGTCCACCGACCCGGCGGCGATCATCGCCAGTGAGACACCGGCCGAGGCAAGGGAATCCAGCTCGACTTCCAGCCACGCCGGGTCGCGCAACGTCAGATGCGCGACCGGGTGCAGGCGCCCGCGACCCTCGGCCTGGACCAACGAGCAGTACCTGTTCCATGCCGTCATATTGGCGGTCACCGACGGAAGCGACGGCGAAAGGTACCGCTCCCACAGCAGACCGTAATTGGGGAAGACCACCGCCTGGTCCAGGCCGGCCTCGTCAAGCCAGCGAATCCGGGCCGCCGGCTCCCAGTAGGCGGCGGGCAGCGCCTCGTCGTAGTTGTAGGAGGGCGGCTCACCGGCCTGTTGCCTCTTGCGGTGCTCCCCGCAGGATGCGGTGTTGCCCGGCAGGTGGACGTCGGCCAAAGCCAGCCTGGTGCCATGCCAGGTCAGCCAGGTATAGCCCAGCGCATCATCGACCAGGCTCAGCGCGTCCTGGCGGTCCGGCGGGTCGATGTAGTCGACCCACAGCGAACGGCTTTCGTAGAGGTGCTGGTCGCAGTCTACGATCCGCGGCACGTCCTCCGTTATGCCACCGCCGCACCGCCGCGTCAAGGCCGGCCCGGCCGCAATGGCACACTGGTGGGCTATGGACAACATGGTCGTCTTCGTGCCGCTGCTGGTCGTTTTGGCGGCGTTCATGTTCTTCGCGTCGCGGCGGCAGAAGCGCGCCATGCAGGCCACCATCGACCTGCAGGAGTCACTGCGCGTCGGGGATCTGGTGCACACCACGTCCGGGCTGCGGGCCACTATCACCGACATCACCGACGACACGGTCGATCTGGAGATTTCGCCGGGCGTGGTGACGACCTGGATGAAGCTGGCGATCCGGGACAAGATCGAGCCGCAGACCGATCCCGACGGCGGGCCCGAAGCGGCGACGGACGAAACCGCGGACGTCACGGAGGCGCTGGCCGAGGCTGACGGCCTGCCCAAGGACTGAGCGTCGCACCCCGGCACGTACCCTGTGCGGAATAGGACGGCCCGGGCGCGGCGCGGCTGCGGATCGCACTGAGCGGAGGAGACTCGACAACGTGGCATCGTCTTCGGCGCCGGTGCACCCTGCTCGCTACCTGTCGGTGTTTTTGGCCATGCTCGTCGGCGTCTATGCGTTGGTGCTGCTGACCGGGGACAAAAAGGCCGAGCCCAAGCTCGGGATCGACCTGCAGGGCGGCACCCGGGTCACGCTGACCGCGCGCACACCCGACGGCTCCGCGCCGACCCGGGAATCGCTCAACCAGGCGCAGCAGATCATCAGCGCGCGGGTCAACGGGCTCGGGGTGTCCGGCTCGGAGGTCGTCGTCGACGGGGACAACCTGGTCATCACGGTGCCAGGCAGTGACGGCAACGAGGCCCGCACCCTGGGCCAGACCGCGCGGCTCTACATCAGGCCGGTGATCCAGGCGGTGCCCGCGCGGGAAGCGTCGGAAGGCGCCGGGTTGCCAGGATCGCCGGGGCTGCCGGGATTCCCCGGGCTGCCCGGTGGCCCCGGGCAGCCCGGCCTGCCCAGGCTGCCCGGTGGCCCCGGGCAGCCGCTGCCCGGCCTGCCGGGCGGTCCGGGGCAACCGTTGCCCGGACCGGCGGGCGCACCCGTGCCCGACCAGGGTCCCGTCGGCGGAACCGTGCCACAGCCGATGGCGCCCGCGGCGCAGCCGCGCCCGTACCCGCAGGAGCCCACCCCGGCACCCACCCCGGAGCCGGTCACCCCGCAGCAACCCGCCCCGCCGGCGCCGGAGGCACCCGCTCCCGGTCAGCCGGGTCAGCAGCACAGCCTCGCCGAGCGCATCGCAGCGGAAAAGAGGCTGCGGCAAAGCGACAACCGGCTGGTCCAGTCTTTCGCCCTGCAGATCCAGGCCACCCGCTGCGACCAGGACGACATCCTGGCCGGCAATGACGACCCGGATCTGCCGCTGGTGACGTGTTCGACGGACCACCAGGTGGCCTACCTGCTGGCCCCGTCGATCATCAGCGGCGACCAGATCGCCGACGCCAGCTCCGGCCTGGACCAGCGTCAAGGTGGTTACATCGTTCAGCTGCAGTTCAAAAGCGCCGCCGCCAACATCTGGGCCGACTACACCGCGAACCACATCGGCACCCAGACCGCGTTCACACTGGACTCGCAGGTGGTCAGCGCGCCGACCATTCAGGAGGCCATCCCTGGCGGCCGAACGCAGATCACCGGGGCCGCACCGGGTTTCACCGCCCAAAGCGCACGCCAGTTGGCCAACGTGTTGAAGTACGGGTCGTTGCCACTTTCATTCGAGTCGTCGGAAGCCGAAACCGTTTCGGCGACACTGGGTTTGACGTCGCTGCGGGCCGGCCTGATCGCCGGCGCGATCGGCCTGGCGCTGGTGCTGGTGTACTCGCTGGTCTACTACCGGGTGCTGGGGGTGCTCACCGCGCTGTCGTTGATCGCCACCTTCACGATGGTTTACGGCATCCTGGTGCTGCTGGGCAGGTATATCAACTACACCCTCGACCTGGCCGGCATCGCCGGTCTGATCATCGGCATCGGCACCACCGCCGACTCGTTTGTGGTGTTCTTCGAACGCATCAAAGACGAGATCCGCGAAG
>NZ_JBYCLE010000292.1:0-15347 GCF_057473765.1 Mycobacterium sp. TH-M106
GCCAAACACCGCAACGGCCCCACCAAGACGGTCACCGTCGCACACCAGCTGCATTTGTCCCGGTTTGCGAACATGGCGAGGTGATTCTGATGTGTAGTGTAGGTTCTCACGCCAGACTTCAAAATCTCACGGATGATTTCCAATGGACTTCAAATTTGAAGCGGCGGTGAGACATGCCGAGGCGCCTGCGCGGTGTCCGAGCTTGCGAATGCCACTCTTTGAGCATGATTTCGGGTGCAGATTTGACCGAGCGGTAGCAGGAGAGACATGGTTCCGGCGGCCAAGAGCGCTGCAACCATAACGGTGCGGTTCCGGACCGCCCCGAAAGGCGGTGTGTCCTCGGTTGCACTTGCCGCCGCTGATCCGAATGTCCTGGCGGATGCGCATCCGTGGCGTGAGTTCCGCTGGCGCGCTGGGCAGAAGCACTACTCGGGCACTTATTGGTCGGCTACCGAGAGTCGACATATTGTCTACGAGTCACGCCTAGAACTCGCCAGGCTGCTGTTCGCAGATTTCGACCGGGCTGTGCACCGTATCTGTGCGCAGCCGTTTCTGTTGGCGAAGCTGTCCGATGGCGTCGAACGCAAACACATTCCGGACTATTTGCTGATCACCGATCAGGGGCCAACGGTTGTGGACGTGAAGCCTGCGCACCGGTTGTCGAAACCGGAAGTGGCGGCGACGTTCGCATGGACACGCGCAGCGCTGGAACGCCGCGGATGGATGTATGAGGTGTGGAGCGAACCGAACGAGGTGGAGTTCCAGAACGTCCGGTTCCTTGCCGGTTTCCGGCGCGGCTCTTTGTTCGAACCGTCGCTGTTGGCAGCGCTTCGCGGGGTTGCGCCTGACGGTAATTCGATCGGCAAAGTCATTAGTGAGTTGTCGGCTTGGCCTGAGCCACTGACGCGGTCGGCGTTGTTCCACCTGCTGTGGTCGCAAGAGTTCGCGGTTGACGTGAGCCATCCACTGAGTGCCACCTCGACTCTGACACGACAAAGCTGACGAGATGACCAATACTGCTGTGCGAATAGGAATCGGGACGCGTCTGATCTACGACGGCGAAACAGCCGACGTGGTAGAGCTACAGCCGACCAAGTCCGGGGTCGATCTCACGCTTCGCATCGGCCCCAACGGTCGCCGTATGTTGCGCATCGCCTTACGTGAATTACTTGACGGCGGCCGCGCCCGCATCATCGACGACGATACAGGCACGTCCGATCCTTCCGACACGGCGAGCGTGATCCTTGCCGGCCTATCTGATGTCGAGCTGGCGGTGGTGCGCACCCGGGCCGCGCATGTCCGCGAGGTTCTGACCGGCTACCGCTCGGGTCATGCTGAGTTGGCCGGACACGGAGAGCCGCGTGCCGAACTCGATCCCCATCGACCATTGATGGAGCGCTACGCGGCCAAAGCCGCCGAACTTGGCGTCACTGTCCGCACCATCGGGCAATGGGTGTCGGACTACCGAGCTCACGGTGAAGCGGGTCTGGCGCCGACGCCGGATAAGAGGACCGCTGGCCTGGGCGCGAAGGTGGATCCGCGGTGGACCGAAACTGCCATCGAGGTGATGGTGGAGCACACAGATCAGTCCCGCCCGTCGCAGACGATGGTGATCACGCGGGCCAACGCCAGAGTCGTCGCGCGGTTCGGCGAGGGGGTCGTGCAGGTGCCCTCCCGCGCCACGGCGTTCCGTGTTCTTGCCGAGTTGGAGAACCGGTATCCGACGTTTCGGTTGAGCACCAAGCGGAACCGCGACATCGCTGACCGGCCGGACGGCGTGTACGGAAAGCTGCGTCCGACGAGGCCGGGCGAATACTTATTGATGGACACCACACGGCTGGACGTTTTCGCCCTCGACCCGATCACATTGCGGTGGGTGCAGGCCGAACTGACGATCGGGATGGACTGGTACACCCGCTGTGTCACCGGGATTCGGCTGACGCCGGTATCGACGAAGTCGGTGGACGCCGCGTCGGTGCTGTATCAAGCGTATCGGCCGCGGCCGGCCGGTAAAGACTGGCCAGCGCATGCGGTGTGGCCCGAGCACGGCGTGCCGAGATCGGTCCTGATCGACGTCGACGCGATCGAGGGACCGTTGACTGGTGCGGGAGGTCCGGCGATCGTGCCGGACACCATCGTGATCGACCACGGCAAGATCTACGTCTCGGAGCACTTGACGAGTGTGTGTCAGCGGATGGGGATCTCGATCCAGCCAGCGCGGTTGCGGACGGGTCGGGATAAGGGGCCGGTGGAGCGGTTCTTCCGCACGATCCGCGAGGACCTGCTGCAAGTCTTGCCGGGATACAAAGGCCCGGATGTGCATTCCCGGGGGCTGGATCCGGAATCGGAGGCGTTCTTTTACCTTGACGAGTTGGAGGCAATTATCCGCGAGTGGGTGGCCGTGGTGTACCACGATCGGCCGCACGAGAGTCTGGTCGATCCGCATGTGCCGGGGTTGCGGATGTCGCCGGCGCAGATGTTCGAGCACGGCATCGCCCGGGCCGGCTACATTGAAGCTCCACGTGATCCCGATCTGGCTTACGAGTTCCTCAAAACCGAGTTCCGTAAGATCCAGCACTACGGGGTGGACTTCGGCAGCCGCCGCTATAATGGCCCCGCCTTGAACCTGTACCGCAATATGACCAGCCCGTACACCGGGACTGCTAAAGGCCGCTGGCCTATTCACTACGATCCCGACGACATCACCCGCGCCTACTTTCGTGACCCGGAGACCCGCAAGTGGCACACCTTGATGTGGGAGCACGCGCCGTCGATGCAGATGCCGCTCAGCGAGGACGCGCTCCGGTTTGCGCGCAAGCTCGCAGCCTCGAAGTACACCTATCCCGATGACCGCCTGGCGGTCGCTGATTTGTTGGAGCGGTGGAACCTGGGGCTGGGATCAACATTGAGTGAGCGGCGCATGGCGTTGCGGCTTTCCCGCGAAGACGCCCTGATCGACCAGAGTGAGCCGCAGGACGAGGTCACCGCCTTGCCGTCGGTCGCCCGCGTGCTGGCCGCAGCCGATCTACCCGCCGACGAGGATGATCTAGACAACGCGATCGATGAACCCGGTCCCGAGACCGGCGATGACGATGCCGAGGAGGATCTCGACGACTACGCCGACGACTTCTACGGCGACGCCCTGGAGGACGCGTGATGGCCAAGAAGAATCCGGCACAGCATGAAACCGAGTCCCGGTTGGACAATCTCACGTTGGCCCGCAAGGAGGGTTGGCAGCGGTTCGTCAACGCCGCTGCCCGGATCCCACCGGAGCCCTTGACCCGTAAGGAAATTACGGAGCTCAGCGAACGCGCCTACGACGACTACAACCGGCAGCGTCGCGAATGGCACGCCAACCTCGGACCGATCAAAACACCGCAGCTGGCCGCTGTGCATGAGGACTTGTGGGACATCGTCGACAGCAACGCCCAGGACGGCGACAAGGCCAAAGGCGCGGTGGCCATTGACGCGTTTCCTGGACTCGGGAAGACCACCTCGGTGCTCGATTTCGCCAAGAAGTTCCACCGCCGCGAAATCAAAGAATAGGGGGCCGAAACCAGCGCGGGCCACGAACGGTGGCCGGTGTGTCGGGTCGGGTTGACCGGTAACACCGGCATGGTCGAGTTCAACCGGGCCATGTTGTCGTTCTTCGCCCATCCGGGAATGTCGCGCGGTAACGCCGCCCACTTCGCTCACCGGGCCCTGGACTGCGTTCTGACGTGTGAGACCAGGCTGCTGATCGTGGATGATCTGCATTTTCTGCGCTGGCGCAACACCGTCGGGGTGGAGATCAGCAACCACTTCAAATACATCACCAACGAGTTTCCCGTCGCCCTCGTCTTCGTCGGCGTAGGGCTGGCGGCGCGGGGACTGTTCTCTGGGGGCCATTCCTACGAGGACGCGGTAATCGCCCAAACCGGCAGACGCACCACCAAACTCGACATGCTCCCGTTCGTGATCGGCACCGATGAGGGCCGCCGCGAATGGCGCCAACTGCTCCTCGCCCTGGAAAAGCGGATCGTGCTGGCCGACAAGCATCCCGGCATGCTGGCCGACGACCTCTCGGATTATCTGTTCGCCCGCAGCACCGGACACATCGGTTCGCTGATGACGCTGATCAACCGCGGTTGTCAGCGCGCCGTTCGCACCGGCGCGGAAGTCCTTACCCGTGAGCTGATGAATCGGGTCAAAAACGACGAGGCATCGGAAAAGGCCCGCCAGGAACTGGAGATGGCCTTCGATGCGCGACGGCTGACCACAAGGATCGGCAAGGCCGGATGAACACCGTGCGCACCCTGCCGATCCGCATTGTCCCGATCGAGGGCGAGGCCATCGACTCGTGGTTGGAAGCGATCGCTCACCGCACCCACACCGCGTTCGGCGATCTGTTGACCGCGGTCGGGCTGAGCCCCTGCAACGCGACTGGCGCCAGCGACTGGATCGTGCGCCTGAACCCTAACGAAGCCCAAACGATCAGCATCGCGACTGGAATCAGCCCTGACGTGCTGGAAACGATGACGCTGCAGCATTATTCGGGCCGGGCGGTGCGCGTCAAACCCGACTCCCGGATGCTCAGCCGCGCATTTCCGTGGGGGCGGGGACGGGGATCGCGGTTTTGCCCGGGATGCTTGGATGCCACCGGCGGACGCTGGCAGTTGAGCTGGCGCTTGGGCTGGACATTCGCCTGCACCGTCCATAACTGTCTGCTTGCCGATGCGTGTCCGCGCTGCGGTGCGGTCCAGCGCCGCCGCACACACATCGGCGACATCATTCCCCAACCCGGCCACTGCGCCCACCCGGCGCCTGCAGCGATCGGCCGCACCCCACAAAGGTGCGGCGCCGATCTGACCGCCCCGGATGTCGCCGCATTCGACACTGACCACCCCGTGATACACGCGCAGCGGGTAGTGAATACCGTCCTCGACAGCGAGACCGTGACGTTCGGGGTGTACCAGGTCTTGCCGCAGCGACAGCTCAACGTCCTGGCGGATATCCGGGCCGTCGCCGGCCGCGTCCTGGCCTACGCCACGCCACAAGACTTGGAAGCTCTTATCCCGCAGGATCTCAACACCATCTACCGGGCCGCTGCCGAATCCGCGGGTTCGCGGTCTCGGCCCGCCCGAACCGACACGAAGCCCGGGCTGGCGGCACCGGCGCGGGCCGCGACTGCCGCGGTCGGCGTGGTGGCCGCCTTGACAGCCTTGGATCGCCCCGACGTTGCGTCCGCCGGGGACGCGCTGCGCTGGCTGGTCACCTCTTCGCGGGCGCGCGGATCGGCCGTGCGCGCGACGAACATATCGTGGGGTAAGAACACCTCGCCGGTGCTCACCGGTGTCCAGCTCACCGCGCTCGGGCCGCTGCTCAACCCGAGTGATCAACTGCGTTACCGCATCGGCACCGCACTGGCGGCTCACCCGTACCGGGCGCGGCGCGCACCGCGATCCTGGCGCGCCGGTTGCCGTCGATGCTGTGGCCGACGTGGTCGCTGCCATTGGCGATCCCGAATTGTTCACCAACGGCAGCTGCGCCCAGCGCTATCGGCCATCCTTTTGCTGGTCAACAACAGGCTCAACCTCGAGGAAGCCGCCGGCGTGCTCGCCAGTCCCATCGAGGGCCACGCCGTCTCCCGTGTCCTGCAGCTCCTGGAAAAACAGGACCAGTGGTCCAGCATTCGCGCCGCGCTCATCCGAATGGCCGACTACCTCGCTGACAATGACATCCCGATTGACTACCAACGCCGCCGCCGCGCCGACTACACCATGCTGCTGCCCCACAAGGTTTGGGCGCAGATCTGCCGCGACACCGCCACCCCGGGCCCGCGGTCGGTCCGGGCGTGGATCGGCTGCTGCTTTCTCTTCGAGCGCCTCAGCGGGCAGCCCGCCAGCACATCGCCAGCGGCCCTCGACGACAGCGCTTTTCGCACAAAGGTCGCGGACTTCCCGCGCCATCTCACACCAGAACTCGCCCAAGCGCTCAACGAACACGCCCACGATTTTTTCGTCGACCAGGGCATCGACGGCGAACCCGTGGCCTGGCACCCGCCGAGGGGTGTGCTCGACGGGCTCGACCTGCCCGGACCTGACCCCGCCGCGGTCGACATTGCCGGCCTGCACCGCGTCATGGCGGACGACGGAATCAAGCTCGGGACCGCCGCACACCGGTTGAACACCAGCCTCGACACCGTGCGCTTCCTACTGGAAATCCACCCCGCGCCCAGGCCGGATCTGGAGCCGCGCGCACCGTTGCTGACTTCCTACAGCCGCGCGTACCTGACCGCCAAAGCAGCGCTCTCACGGGAACGCTTGGCCGACCTCTACGAGCGTGAGCGGATGCCGCTCAAAGATATTGCGGCGACAGTGGGAGTCAGCCGCCCGGTCATCGCCCGCCTCGCCGATGATTACAACCTCCCGCTACGCTAACCCGGCCTGCAAGCACGCACCACAGTCGATCGGGACTGGCTCTACGACCAGTACGTCAACAGACGCAATGTTCGCCTTGCTCCTGGGGCTCGGCGTGGTCGACCTGCAAAGTGGTGTGCTGCAGCTGGTACTCGTCGTGGAGTACGGCCTCGATGTCGCTGCCTACGGCACCGGCGACGGAGTCTTTGAAATCGGCTGCGGTGCGCTCATTCTGGTCGGGCTGCCGACCCGGCTGGCGGCCGTGCCGATGATCATCGACATGCTCGGCGCGCCGCTGATCACCAGGCTACCCATTTTCTGGGGTCACGCCCCACTGTTTCGCGGCGAACACGGCTGGTGGGTGGGAGTTCATCCACGAAGCCCGTGGCGACCTGGCCCAGCTGCGCGGCAGCCTGTTACTGCTTCTGTTGAGGGCAGGCGGCTACTCACTGGATGCCTGCCAAACGCGGAGAACCACCGCCCCCACGACGTCTTCTAATCCGCCGCGGCGCTGACCTGCGAGCCGACACGACGCAATCACCAAGAACTTCACGCGTCAGCTCCGCCAAGGTCGCGCGGTCGGCCTCAAGCGCTGCCTGCGTCAGAAACGCCGGCAAATCGGTGATGGCTTAAGGGCGGCTTATCCGAAGGCTGCAGTCGTCAGGCGGGTTTGGTGGTTGTCTCAGTTACGGTACGGCGGCGGCCAGGCCGATGAAGGCCGGGGATAAGCATCGGCACCCTGTGGCGGTACTGGCGATAGTGATCGCCGAGCACGGCGGTCAGATCGCGCTCTTCCAGTTGCAGCGCGATCAGGATGTAGCCGGTTGTGGCCAGCGCGAAGAGTAAATGCCCTGCCGTCATCGTGGGCGCGGCCCAAAACGCGATCACGAAGCCCAGCATGAGAGGGTGCCGCACCACTCGGTACAGCAGAGGCGCCCGAAATTCGGTGGCCGTGTATGGCTCTGCACGCCACGCCAGATACACCTGGCGAAGTCCGAACAGATCAACGTGGCTGATCATGAATGTCGACGCCAGGACCGTGGCCCAACCGAGCCAGAACAACACCTGCAGCCCGATCCGTCCCGACGGCGATGTGACGTTCCAGATGACCGCTGGCATTGTCCGCCACTGCCAGAATAGGAGAAGTAGGACCAGACTCGACAACACAACATAGGTGCTGCGCTCAATGCTGTTGGGTACCAACCTTGTCCACCAACGCTTGAATCCCGGCCGCGCCATCACGCTGTGCTGTATCGCGAATAGCCCGAGTAGCAACACGTTCACCACAACTGCCTCTCCGATCGGCGTTTCCACACCGTGGTCGACAGTGCGTGGCACGACGAAATTGCCTACAAAGGAGACGGAGTAGAGGAAGGCGGCGAGGAAAACCAGATAACTTAGTGCGCCGTATCCGAGTGCGAGGTACCGCTTCATGGTTGCCTTTCAGGTGTGGTGGACGTTTTATGTCGCGGGGTGCACGCGGTGAATGGCGGTGTGTTCAATTGGGTTTGGTGGCGGTGACTCGCCATAGCCTTCGGGGCAAGTCGCCTTCTTCGAAGGCGTACACGTCATCAAGTGTCCAGCCCTCGGCCAACGCATCGACAAGTTGTCGGGAAAAGAAGTGAACCGCGAATCCACCGTGCTCGAAAATGTCGTCACCGTGCGGGGACCCGGCACCGTAGTGGGCGTCGGCGGTGCGCCGCACGGTGTAAATGAACGTTCCGCCTGGCCGCAGCACACGCCGAACCTCATTCACGAGAGCGTGGATTTGCTTGGTCGACAAGGCCATACACAACGCCATGTGCGCAAATACCGCATCGAATGGTTCGCGCTCGACAGGCATCGGCTCACGTAGATCGTGCACGATCGTCGAGACCTGCGCGGCCAAGCCCCGAGCTTGCGCGGCTCGGCGGATTTGGTCGACCGCAGCACCACTGAAGTCGGTGGCCAACACCCTGAAGCCCTGCTCAGCGAAATAGAGGGCATCCCGGCCGTGACCGGCCGCTAACTCCAGGACCAGCTCGGCGTCGGCGGCCTTGAACACCTGCGCTGCGTACACCGCTGGCGTCGATGGCGCAGACCCGTACATATTGGGGTGCGCCCGGTAGGTGTCTTGCCAGTGTTGGCGCTGCTCTGCGCTCAGATCTGGCTGCTGGTTCGACATACGTGCGGCTCCTCTTCTATTGCGACCGGTCGGGGGCTGGTTCTTGCACCGGACAGCGACTAACCGTCCAGGGCTTGGGCGAGGTCGGCGATGAGATCGTCGGCGTCTTCCAAGCCGACCGACAGGCGGATCATGCCGTCGGTGATTCCCCGCTTGGCTCGCTCCAGGGGGTCCAGCCCATGGTGGGTGGTAGTGATGGGCTGAGTGACCAGGCTCTCCACGCCTCCCAGACTGGGCGCGATGGAAAACAACTGCAGACGGTCGACGACTGCGGCGGTTTGTTTCGCGGTCGCGTCCAAAACGAAGCTGAGCATGCCGCCGCCGCCGCGCATCTGGGTATCGACGGTCAACTTTGCCTGCCCTGTGGTCAGGCCGGGATAGTTGATCCGAACCACCCGGGGGTGAGTGCTCAAGAACGCAGCCACCGCCGCAGCAGTATCGTTTTGCCGGTGCACCCGCACGGGCAGCGAACGAATCGAGCGGGCCAGCTGAGAAGCGACTTCAGGAGCAATCATCTGACCCAGGTTCTTGCGCCAGATCGCCACCGCCGAAAGAAGTTCCGCCGATCCCATCAGCGCCCCGGCAGTAAGGTCAGAATGCCCGCCCAGATATTTGGTCGCTGAATGCACCACCAGATCGGCGCCGTGCCGCAGCGGATTCTGGTTGACCGGCGTAGCGAATGTGTTGTCGACGATCGTCAAAGCGCCAGCGGTGCGCGCCTGATCGGCGATCGCGGCGATATCAAAGATTTCCAACGTGGGGTTCGACGGTGTTTCGAAAAAAACGATGCTGGTGTTGGCGGTCAACACGTCAGGCAGCCGGTCGATTTCGTCGGCCCGAAGAAAGGTAGTCGTGATGCCGACCTGCGGCAGATTGTCGCCCAGCAACTCGAAAGTGCCGCCGTAGACATCGCCGATACAGACGATCTGCTCGCCGGACCGGGTGTGCGCCAGGAACGTGGCGGCTTCTGCGGCCATGCCGGAAGAAAACGCCAACGCGTTTTCGCTGCCTTCTAAGTCGGCAAGTTTGGCCTCCAACGCGCAGATGGTGGGATTGAGCCCGTAGCGGGTGTACAGGCTGCCCAGTTTCCGGCCCTCAACCACATCAAGCAGATCAGCGGTACTAGCGAAGGCGAACGTCGAATGTGGATAGATTGGAGGATGAATCGCGCCCTGAGGATCGCGACAATCACCAGCACGAACGCTTCGGGTCGACAATCCATACGCACCGGCGGGCTCGGACATTCACTCCTACTTCCTGACTAGAGGCAAGGCAGGGAAAGTGAGCTTCCCCAGAAACGGTGGACATCTGAGATAGCTGGACGGTGGTGTACTGGAGGGATGTTCGGGAAATTCATTGGCACCGACTGCATATACACCTTCGGGGGTGGGATGCCGGTAGCGCGCATCAACAGGGACAAAGCTGTTGGGGTTAGCCAAACCCGGGCTCGACGCGACCGCCGCGACCCCGGCCAGCGGGGTAAGCACCATCGACAGCACCGGCGGGATGAACACGAATCGGGGATCCTTGGCGATTAGGGTGATCCGGGCTTGATCTGGCCTCAGGTGGCCACGCAGCTGGTAGGCCGCGGTCAATCCCCCGAATGAGCCTCCGACGATCACGATGTTGATGGTCACTAGGGCACCATCCTTGTTGCGGGCCTTGTAGAGGGGTTCGTGGAAGGGACTCGGCGGGAGCCGGGGTGACGGCCTGTGGTGGTCGCTCGTAGAGGGCCAGCATGACACCGCTGCCCCCGGCTTCCCCGGGGCCGCAGACCGGCAACAGGGAGATGCGCCGCAGAGCGCCGGTTAGTGACCACCCAGGGGCCGGCCTCGCCGCCGAGTCGTCGTCGCTGCCATGTTGAGGAGTTGAAGTGTCGCTCGCTGTTTCTATCGCCTTGTTTTTCGTGGGAATCGACTGGGCTGCTGAATCCCATGCCGTGTGTGTGATGGATCAGGTAGGTAAGGTCGTGGCTCGTTTCACCATCAGCCATTCTGCGGACGGGATCGCTACCCTGGTTCGCCGATTGGCGAAATACGCTGCCGCTGAGGATATTCCAATCGCCATCGAACGCCCGAATGGGCGGCTGGTGGACCTGCTGCTCGAAGCTGGGCACCCGATCGTGCCGGTTAGCCCTAACGCTATCAAGACCTGGCGTGAGGGCGAGGTCCTCTCCGGCGCCAAGTCCGATGCCGCTGACGCCGAGGTCATCGCCGAATACCTGCGGCTGCGCCAACACCGACTGCGTGTCGCCGCCCCCTACAGCGATGCCACCATCGCGGTCCGTACCGTGGTCCGCACCCGCACCGACCTCGTCGAGCAGCGCGTCGCGGCCACCAACCAGCTCTCGGCGCTGCTCGACACGCACTGGCCCGGCGCCAAGGCCATCTTCGCCGACCTGGAATCCCCGATCAGCCTGGCCTTTTTGACCCGTTACCCGACCCCAGCCTCCGCCCAGCACTTGGGCGAGAAGCGGCTGGCTTCGTTCCTGGCCAAACAGGGCTACTCCGGGCGCCGCCACCCGGGCGTGCTGCTGGCCCGGCTGCGCGAGGCCCCCGCAGGTTCCACCGGCACCGCAGTCACCACAGCACTGGCCGATGCCGTTGGCGCCCTGGTCGGCGTGCTCAACGCACTCAACACCGCCATCAAGAACCTGGACCGCTCGGTAGTCACCCGACTCGAAGAGCATCCGGACGGCAAGATCTTCGCGTCGCTGCCAAGGTCGGGTCAGGTCAACGCCGCCCAGATGCTCGCCGAGTGGGGCGACTGCCGTCAAGCCTACGACGGACCCGACTCGATCGCCGCCCTGGCCGGATGCACACCGGTCACCAAAGCCTCCGGCAAACACAAGTCCGTGCACTTCCGCTGGTCGTGCAACAAACGATTCCGCCAAGCCATCACCACCTTCGCCGACAACAGCCGACACCAAAGCCCCTGGGCAGCACACATCTACAACCAGGCGCGAGCCACCGGCAAAGACCACCCGCACGCCGTGCGCATCCTCGCGCGAGCCTGGATCCGCATCATCTGGCGCTGCTGGCAAGACGGCGTGCCCTACGACCCCGCTCAACATGGCGCCGCAACCAAAATCACGACCGCATCCGCGGCCTGAGGCTGACACAGGGAGTGTCATGGTCTCAGGCGGGTTTTAGACGTTGATGATGTGGTCGGCCCAGGAACTCCACTCGGCCAGTTCGTTCATCGAGGAGCGGTGGGCGCCCTCGATGAGCCGTTTGTCGGGTAGGCCTCGGGTGTCCATGCACGCGCCGCAGTTGCCGATCACTGCGCCCATGGCGACCAGCGCGGTGGTCATCTTGGCCAGGTTGTAGCAGCCGTTGGGAACCTGTTGCCCGGTGCTCCGCGATGACTGCGTCACCGAAGTTGAACACCCGCACCTGGTTGGCCGGGTCGGCGTCGAGCAGCTGGCGCGCCGGCGGCTGCCGTTGTAGGCGCGCTCGGTGTCATAAGGCGGTTCGTGCAAGACGACCAGATGCTTCACGGTTGCTCCCAAATTGAGATGGCCGGTTGTGCGGTGGGGCGCCGAGACGCACGACCCCCTATGTTCTATCGTGATCCAACGAACAATGGATAATGTAATCCAAAGAATATTGGAGAGCCAAGATGGGTGGGCATCCCGATCGGAAAGCGGCCCTTTACGACCAGATCGCCCGGGTCGGTAAGGCGCTGGGCAGCGGGCGGCGGTTGCAGATCTTGGACCTGCTTGCCCAAGGCGAGCACACCGTTGAGGCGATCGCGACAGCGACTGCGATGAACCTGACCACCGCCTCGGCGAATCTGCAGGCACTGAAAGCCGGCGGGCTGGTTGCGGCGCGGCGCGATGGAACCCGCCAGTATTACCGGCTCGCCGGGCCCGACGTGGCCCGGCTGTTCGTGCTGGTGCAGACCGTCGCCGATGCGCATCTGGCCGACGCGGCGGCCGCGGCTGCGGCAGTGCTGGGTTCACCGGCCGACGCGATCACCCGGGAGGAGCTGCTGCGGCGCGTCGACGCCGGCGAGATCACCCTGATTGATGTGCGGCCGCATCAGGAGTATCAGGCCGGTCATATCCCGGGGGCGATCAACATTCCGGTCGCCGAGCTGGCCGACCGGCTCGCCGAGCTGCCCGCCGGCCTCGAGATCGTCGCGTACTGTCGTGGCGCCTACTGTGTGATGGCCCCCGACGCGGTGCGCATCGCCCGCGCCGCCGGACGCAGCGTCAAACGCCTCGATGACGGCATGCTCGAATGGCGGCTGGCCGGGCTACCGGTCGCCGAGGGCGCGGCGGCCGGCGCCGGATGAGCCACCACCCGCTCGCACGCGTGATGCCGGGACAGGCCGGTGAGGCCGCCGGCATCGGTCAGGTGAGGCCGCCGCGGCAGACTTCGCCCTGCATCGCCGTGCAGCAACACGCCCTTGATGCGCTGCTGCGCCGGGTGGGGCGCCGGCTGCTTCCGCTGCTGCTGGTGTTGTACGTGGTGGCGTTTTTAGACCGGGTGAACATCGCCACCGCCGCGCTGACCATGAACGCCGACCTGCAGCTGTCGGCAAGCGCCTACGGTGTGGTGTCGGGCAGCTTCTTTCTGGGGTATGTGGCATTTCAGGTGCCCGCCAATTGGGTGTTTCACCGGGTGGGGATACGCCGTTGGCTGGCGATCTTACTGACCGTTTGGGGATTGCTCGCGGCGGCGCCGGCGTTCGTCGACACCGCGGGCGGGCTGATCATCACCCGAATCGGGCTGGGGGTCGCCGAGGCCGGTTTCTATCCGGCGGTGGTGTGTTACCTGGGCCGCTGGTTTCCGCCAGCGGCCCGCGCCCGCGCGTTGGCGGTGTTCTTGTTGGCGATCCCGATCGCCAACATCGTCGGCATGCCGCTGTCAAGCCTGCTGGTGCAGCACGGAGCGCTGGGTGGACTGGTCGGCTGGCGGGTGATGTTTTTAGCCGAAGGCATCCCTGCAGCAGTGCTGGCGCTGGTGGCGCTGCGCGGCCTGGCTGATAGCCCGGAGCGCGCCGGCTGGCTCAGCGGGGCCGAGAAGGCCGCGCTAGCTGGCATCTTGGCGTCTGAAACCCCGGCCCGCGGGTCGTCTTTCGCTGCGGCGTTCACCGACCGGCGGATGTTCGGGCTGGCTGCGATCAACGCCGGGTTGTACTTCGGCCAGTTCGGGGCGCAGTTCTATTTGCCGTTGATTCTCAAAACGCTCTACCCGCACGCCTCCATCACCATGATCGGCGGTGCGGGGGCGGCCTGCTTTACCGCGGCTGCGCTGGCCATGCTGGGCTGGAGCCGCCACTCGGATCGGCGAGGCGAACGCACCATCCACCTGGCCGCGCCGGCCCTGGCCGGCGCCGTCGTGCTGGCCGGTGCGGTCGCTTCGGGGTCACGATTGCTGCTGGCGGGCGGCCTTGCGGTCACCACCGTGTGCGTGCTTGCGGCGATCCCGGTCTTGTGCAGCATCACCACCGCCTGCTGGACCGGCGCCGCCGCCGCCGGCGGCATCGCCGCGGTCAACAGCATCGCCAGCATTGCCAGTGGCCTGGGCCCCTATGTGACCGGATTTGTCACCGACGCCACCGGCGGCTTCGATACCGCCCTGCTGCTCATCGCCGCCGCCCTGGCCTGCACCGGGCTCGGCGCGCTCGCCCTGGGCACACGGGCCACTCCGGCGGCAGCCTGCATGAGATCGCCACGCTCTGGTGCCGGAGATAACCGATGACCCCGAGGTTCGCCGACGCTCTGTGGGAATGCGCCCTTCCAAGGTCCGACACAGCAGCGTAGGCCGTCTGCGCCGCGACATTTCTGTGCGCGATACCTCGGGCTGAACGCTTGCTCCCGTAGGAATCGCGGCGGTTCGTCAGATAAACGCCGATGCAGCCCGGCATGAGACGAGTTGAAAATTCCAAAGTCAGAGCTGCCATGTCGATGCGACGAAACGCGAGACCCTACATTAGTTTTGTAGAGTCCCCCGGGCGGTGGCGGATTCGATGCGACAACGCCGAAAGGCCAGTTCAGTTCGGCGCGATTAGCGCCACGGCCGTAGGAAATGAAGCAGTTCGTGAGACAAACGGCGGTGCAGTTGTCGTGAGACAGTTCATGAAAGCCCAGTTCGGCGACGTGAGCCTGTGCCGCCGAGCGTGAGAACCTACATGTAGGTTCTCAGTTTTGACTGCACTTTCTCAGTGATGACTGCACTTCCGTTGCCCTTGTGCAGTGAAACTGAGAATTTGGCGGCATGCGCGGCAGAGGACCGTGCGAGATGCCGAAGCCGTTAGCCGCCGGTGAAAAGCAAGCAGCCTTATGCCCCAGTGATCGCCTTAGCTGCGATGTCGATTAGGAGATCACGACCCCCGGTGGCAAAGAACCCTGCGAGCTGGTTCAGTTTTGAGCGCTTGCCCTCGTCGGACTCGTGAGCCGCCGCGCTCTCAATCCTGGCGATCAACTGATTGGCCAAGCTCTCCGCAGTCGCCCATTCACCGACAGCACGGCGGGCGTGCCCTGTCGGGTTGGACGCTCCGAGGATTCCGCCGCCCCAAATGCCCTGTGCTTCGAAGAACGGGGGGATCTTCAGAACTGAGCGCCCTCAGCGCAGCCTGGACGGTCGTGTCGTCGAGACCTGTGTGAGATGCAATGCGTTCGGCCGTAACGGCATTGGTGTCGCCCCTCTCCGTGATGTCAACAATGGCTTCGAGAAGCCGGAAGCCGCGCGTGTCCCATGTGTTTTCCACGCGGCTGACGCTATCTGCCACCGCCGACACAACGAGCCGATGCATCTTTGTCGGCGGCTACTGCT
>NZ_JBYCLE010000293.1:0-8984 GCF_057473765.1 Mycobacterium sp. TH-M106
CCCCACCTGAAACCCCGCCCAAGCCGCCCACCGACCGCTGCGCCGACCGCACCGCCGTGATGCCCCAACGCCGCCGCACCCGCGCCCAAAACCGCGCCCGCTACATCGCGTCCGAACGCCGGCGCAACCAGCAGGCCCGCCAGGCGCGCCGGGCTGCCTGCCAAGCCTTCTGGACCACTCCCGCACCACCCGCCGACTCCGACGACGACCCGCCACCCTTCTAGCGACCGCGGTCCCTTCTAGCGACCGCGGTGACGAGCCGACACGCCATGCCGGGCCCGGGCATGATCAGCGCAGCAGATGCCGCGCCATCACCACCCGCTGGATCTGGTTGGTGCCCTCGTAGATCTGAGTGATCTTGGCGTCGCGCATCATCCGTTCGACCGGGAAATCCGTGGTGTATCCAGCGCCGCCGAACAACTGCACGGCGTCGGTGGTGACCTCCATCGCCACGTCGGAGGCGAAGCACTTCGCCGCCGCGGAGATGAAACCCAGCCCGGTCTCGCCGCGTTCGGCGCGGGCAGCCGCGGTGTACACCATCAGCCGGGCGGCCTGCAGTTTCATCGCCATGTCGGCCAGCATGAACTGCACTCCCTGGTTGTCACTGATCCGCCGGCCGAACTGCCTGCGGTCCTTGGTGTAGGCGATCGCGGCGGCCAGCGCGCCCTGCGCGATGCCGACGGCCTGAGCGCCGATCGTCGGCCGGGTGTGGTCCAGTGTGCGCAACGCGGTCTTGAACCCGGTTCCCGGCTCGCCGATGATCCGGTCCCCGGGGACGCGGCAGTTCTCGAAGTACAACTCGGTGGTCGGCGATCCCCTGATGCCCAGCTTGTGTTCCTTGGGTCCGACCGAGAAGCCCTCGTCGTCGCGGTGCACCATGAACGCCGAGATCCCGTTGGCGTCCAGGTCGGGATCGGTCACCGCCATCACCGTGTACCAGGTCGACACACCGCCATTGGTGATCCAGGCCTTGGTCCCGTTGAGGATCCAATCGTCCCCGTCGGGCTTGGCGCGGGTGCGCATCGCCACCGCGTCGCTGCCGGACTCCCGCTCGGAGAGCGCATAGGAGGCCAGCGCCTCCCCCGACACCAGTGTCGGCAGCACCTGCTGCTTGAGTTCCTCGGAGCCGGACAGCAGTAGGCCCATGGTGCCCAGTTTGTTGACCGCGGGGATCAGCGACGCCGACGCATCGACGCGGGCCACCTCCTCGATCACGATGCAGGTGGCCACCGCGTCCGCACCCTGCCCACCGTAGGCCTCGGGGATGTGGACGGCGTTGAAGCCGGAGGCGTTCAGCGCGGTCAGCGCCTCCTCGGGGAACCGGGGCTCGCGGTCCACCTCGGCGGCGTACGGCGCGATCTCCTTTTCGGCCAGCGCACGGACCGTCATCCGCAATTCACGATGCTCTTCGGACAGCTTGAACAGATCAAACGACGGATCGCCGGTCCAGCCGGTCACCTCGGCCTCCTTGCTCCACCCGGGTTACTCGCCGGTAACTTTACCCTGCAGTGCTTCGTCTTTGGCGAGCACCGACTCGGCCAGCCGATCCTGGAACGCCGCGATCCGGGTCCGCAGCGCCGCGTCCGCCGATCCCAGGATGCGCACCGCCAGCAGGCCGGCGTTGCGGGCACCGCCGATCGACACAGTGGCCACCGGCACCCCGGCCGGCATCTGCACGATGGACAGCAGTGAGTCCAGGCCGTCCAGGCGCGCCAGCGGCACCGGCACCCCGATCACCGGCAGCGGGGTGGCGGCGGCGATCATGCCCGGCAGGTGGGCGGCGCCGCCCGCCCCGGCGATGATCACCTCGATGCCGCGGCCGGCCGCGTTCCGGGCGTAGTCGAACATCCGCTGCGGGGTGCGGTGCGCCGAGACCACCCCGACCTCGAACGGGATGTCGAACTCGGCCAGCGCGTCGGCAGCGTCGGCCATCACCGACCAATCACTGTCGCTGCCCATGATCACCCCGACCCGGGGCTGTTGTGCCATGAATGTCCTATCCGTTCTGTCCATCGGGCCACTGTGCATGCGACAACCAGTGTGCCGCGAGTGCGGCACGAGCACTCAGCTTCGCCCACTCCCCCGCGTCCCCAGGATTCGAGCCGAGCAGGTTGACGTGTCCTATCTTGCGGCCCGGGCGTTCGCGCTTGCCGTACAGGTGGACGTGGGCGTCGGGCATCCGCGCAAACAGGTGATGCAGACGTTCGTCCATGGCCATCGTCGGCGGCCGCGGGGCACCGAGCACGTTGGCCATCACGGTGACCGGCGCGATGGCGTCGGTGTCGCCGAGCGGATAGTCCAGCACCGCACGCAGGTGCTGTTCGAACTGGCTGGTGCGGGCTCCGTCCATGGTCCAGTGTCCGGAATTGTGCGGCCGCATCGCCAGCTCGTTGACCAGCAGCTCCCCCTCGTGCGTCTCGAACAGTTCGACGGCCAGCACCCCGATGACGCCGAGTTCGTCCGCCAGCCGCAGCGCCAATTGTTGTGCAGCCGAAGCCAAGCCGTCGGGTAGATCCGGCGCGGGCGCGATCACCTGTATGCAAATCCCGTCGCGCTGCACCGTCTGCACCACCGGCCACGCCGCACCCTGGCCGAACGGGGATCGAGCGACCAGCGCCGCGATCTCTCGGCGGATGGCGACCCGCTCCTCGACCAGCACCGGAACGCCGGCGGCCAGGTAGTCGACGGCGATGTCGCGAGCCCGGGCCGCGTCGTCGGCGATGGCCACGCCGCGGCCGTCGTACCCGCCGCGCGCTGCTTTGACCACGATCGGAACACCAACCTGCTCGACGAAGTGGTCCAGGGAGCTGACGCTGCCGACGGAGTCGACGGTGACGTACCGTGGCACCGGCGCGCCCAGGGCCGCCAACCGTTGCCGCATCACCCGCTTGTCCTGGGCGCAGACCAGCGCCTGCGGTGGCGGTGCCACGTTGACGCCCTCGGCGACCAATATGTCCAGCAGTTCGGTGGGGGCGTGCTCGTGGTCGAAGGTCAGCACGGTGGCGCCGGAAGCGGCGCGGCGCAGGTCGTCGAGGCTGGTGTGTGAGCCGATCACCACGTCGGGGGTGACCTGGGCCGCCGGGTCGTCGGCCGCGACGGCCAGTACCCGCAGGCTCTGGCCCAGGGCGATCGCCGCCTGATGGGTCATCCGGGCCAGCTGCCCGGCGCCGACCATGGCGACCAGCGGCTGCGCGGGCACAGGTGACCCGGGCGACCCGGCGGGAGAGGAGTCCGGCACGGCCATCATCGTGTCACGCTCGCGGCGACCATCAGGTAGCGACCGTTATCGCATCGTTACCCGCAGGTGAACAAGACGGACGTAGACTGCCGTCCTGTGTCCTTCACCGACGCGACGATCGCCCGGCTGCCAGGGGTGATCCGGCCGCTGGCCGAGCGTCACCATGAGCTGATCAAGTTTGCCATCGTCGGAGCGACCACGTTCGTCATCGACTCGGTCCTGTTCTACACGCTCAAGCTGACGATCCTGGAGCCCAAGCCGGTGACCGCCAAGGTCATCTCCGGCATCGTCGCGGTGATCGCGTCCTACATCCTCAACCGGGAGTGGAGCTTCCGGGACCGCGGCGGTCGCGAGCGCCACCACGAGGCGGCGCTGTTCTTCGCGGTCAGCGGCGTCGGGGTGCTGCTGTCGATGGCACCGCTGTGGTTCTCCAGCTATGTGCTGCAGCTCCGGGTACCGACGGTGTCGCTGACCATCGAGAACATCGCCGACTTCATCTCGGCCTACATCATCGGCAACCTGCTGCAGATGGCGTTCCGGTTCTGGGCGTTCCGCCGATGGGTGTTTCCCGACCAGTTCGCCCGCAGCGCCGATGCGGCGCTGGAATCCACCCTCACCGCGGGCGGTTTCGCCGAGGCCTTCGAGGACAACATCGCAGGCGGCGGCACCGTCACGCTGATGCGTGCGTGGCGCTCGCGCGGTTCTGAACTCGGCGATTCCTCCGAGTCCAGGGTGTCGAAGACTTCGTGACGCACACCCAGGGCGCCACTAGGGCACCAATACCGCCACCAACCTTAGCCTCCTCGCGGACCTCACCAGGTGATCGTCGCTTCAAACGCTGTTGTGCAAGTGGATGACGTCCCCGGCAGACACGGTCTCCACCCCAGCGCCGGTGTCGATCTGGAGCCGGCCCAGCTCATCGACGGCTTCGGCAACGCCCTCGATCTGCCGGTCACCGGGTAAGACGGCGCGCACCCGGGTGCCGAGGGTACGGCTGTACCGCCGGTAGTCGGCGGCCAGGGCCACATCAGCATCGCGCCAGGCTGCGATACGGGCTGCCAGCTGACGAAGCACTCCCTGCGCCAACATATTTCGATCGACTGATGCGCCGAGCATCGCCAGCGAGATGGCGATGGGGTCGGGTGCCTCGTCAGCGGTCATCGTCACGTTCAGACCGAGGCCGACGACGACGAGCGGTTTGGGCACGGCCACCTCGGCGAGGATGCCGGCCAGTTTGCCGTCCCCGACGACGACGTCGTTGGGCCACTTCAGGCGCGCCTCGATGCCGGCCACCTCGGCGAGTGCATCGGCCACCGCGACGCCCGTCGCCAGCGGCAGCCAGCCCCATCCGGAGGTCGGGACTGCGTCTGCACCCACCCCGACCGACAGCGTCAACTGGGCGCGTGGCGGGGCCGACCAGTGCCGCCCGAGTCGACCGCGACCAGCCGTCTGATGGTCGGCCAGCAGAACGACACCGTCGATGTCCTCGCCGGCGCCGGCCCGGGCCAGCAGGTCGGCGTTGGTGGAGCCCGTTTCGCCGACCACGTCGAGCACCCGCCACGGCCGGCCCGGCCCCGTCAGCTGGTCGCGCAGAGTGGATTCGTCGAGCGGAGGTCTTTCTGAGTCGTCATCCATCATGATGTAGCCTAATATACTCATCTCATGAGTAAACGTCTGCAGGTTCTCCTCGACCCGGACGAATGGGAACAGCTCCAAGAGATCGCCCGCCGGCACCGGATGACGGTCTCGGAGTGGGTCCGCCGAACGCTGCGTGCTGCGCGGGAACGTGAGCCGCGTGGCGACCTGGACACCAAGCTGCGCGCCATCCGCAACGCCGCACGTCATCAGTTCCCGACCGCCGACATCGAACAGCTCCTCGAGGAGACCGAACGCGGCTATGCGACGTCGTCCGAAGCTGCACCGTGATCCTCGTCGACGCCAACATTGCCATGTATCTGGTGGGCGCATCGCATCCACACAAGCTGGATGCGCAGCGGTTGCTGGAATCCGCTCTGTCAACCGGCAAACGGTTGGTCACCGATGCCGAGGTGCTGCAGGAAATCTGTCACCGGTACGTGGCGATCAACTGCCGTGAGGCGATCCAGCCCGCCTTCGATGCGCTTCTCGGCGTCGTCGACACAGTCCTGCCGATCGAACGCGGGGACGTCGAGCAGGCCAGGGATGTCCTGCTGCGCTACCAAGAGCTGTCCGCCAGGGACGCACTCCACATCGCCGTCATGGCCCGCCATGACATCACCGTGCTGATGAGCTTCGATCACGGATTTGACGCCTATCCCGGGATTAAGCGTCTGGCCTGACCGACTCGCGCACCGCCTGCTTCGATTCGACCGGCTGGCCGTGGTCAATCCGTGGCTTGTCTACCCGCGCCAGGTTGTAACGGTCGTTTTCCGTCATACATCACGACGGACTTTTCGCAGGCTGGACGTTGATCCCGCATTCGCTCTTGTTGAACCCAACCCAGCGCCCACTGCGCGGGCCGGCGCCTTTCGCTGGCTTGGCCGTGTTCGGTTGACAGCCGATAGACGTATAGCCTTCTGCGACCAAGGGATTCACCAGCACCTGGTGCTCGGTGATGTGGTCGGCCATATCCTGATCGGACCACGCGGCCAGTGGATTCACCTTGACCAGTTTGAACAGCTCATCGAAGCTGACCAGTGGGGCGTTGGCACGGTTAGGTGTATCGACGCGGCGCAGCCCGGTCACCCACGCGGAGAAGCCGGACAGTGTTTTGGACAGCGGGACCACTTTGCGCAGTCGGCAGCACTCGTCGGGGTCGGTGCGGCACAGGCTCGTACCCAGCTCCAGCACCGAGGGCTCGGGGTGGATGGTGAGCAACCGGATGTCGTAGGTGGCTTCGACCGCATCACTCATCCCGAGGGTTTCGGGGAACTCGTTGCCGGTGTCGACGAACAGCACCTGGACTCCCGGTCGCACCTTGGCCGCCAGGTCCACCAACACGGCGTCCTGCATGTTGCAGGCCACCACGTAACCGTCGCCGAAAGTTTCGTCGGTCCAGCGCAACAGATCGGCGGCACTGGCGCCGTCCAACTCGGCGGCCCCGCACGCCGCCAGTTCGCGCAGCTGTGCTTCGGGTAGACGGTTCGCCTGGTCGTTCATCGTTGTTCTGTCCCCTGACTCTCAGCGCAGGGCGGTCTCGTCGGCTCGCAGTGCCCACTTTGCGAAGCTCTCGCCATCGTGTCTCTGGTCGACGAAGTGGTGCACCACCCGCTCGATGTAATCGCCGAGTTCGGTGCCGAGTACCTTGTGCTGGCGCAGTTTGCGTCCGAAGCCGCTTTCGGCGCCCAGGCTGCCGCCTAGGTGCACCTGGAAGCCCTCCACTGAGTTGCCCTGGCCGTCGTCGACTATCTGGCCCTTGAACCCGATGTCAGCGACCTGAACCCGCGCGCACGAGTTGGGGCAGCCGTTGAGATGGACCGTGATTGGCACGTCGAGTCGAGCGTTGATGTCGGCGAGCCGGCGTTCGAGTTCGGGCACCAATGTCATGGCACGGACGCGGGTCTCGGTGAACGACAGCTTGCAGAACTCGATACCGGTGCAGGCAATCAGGTTTCGGCGCCAGACCGACGGCCGTACAAGGAGGCCCAGGCCCTCCAGACCGGCCACCAGATCGTCGACCTTGTCATCCGGCACGTCGAGAATCACCAGTTTCTGATACGGCGTCAACCGGGCCCGGTCCGACCCGGCCTGCTCCATCAGGTCGGCCACCGCGGAGAAAATCGTGCCTGAGACGCGTCCGGCGATCGCGGCCACTCCGACAGCGTTCAGGCCGTTCTTGATGCGCTGCACCCCGACGTGGTCGATCTGGCGCGCGGGCGGCTCGGGGGCCGGGCCGTCGATGAGGTGTCGCTTCAGGTACTCGGTTTCGAGAACTTCGCGGAACTTTTCCGTACCCCAGTCTCTGACCAAAAACTTGAGCCGGGCCTTCGACCGCAGCCGCCGGTAGCCGTAGTCGCGGAACAGGGCGGTCACCGCCTCCCACACCTCGGGCACCTCGTCGAGCGGCACCCAGGCGCCGACCCGTTGAGCCAGCATCGGATTGGTGGACAGCCCGCCACCGACCCACAGATCCAGCCCGGGGCCGTGCTCGGGATGGTTGACGCCGATGAACGCCACGTCATGGGTCTGGTGAGAAACGTCTTGCAGACCCGATACCGCGGTCTTGTACTTGCGGGGCAGGTCCGCGAACTCGGGATTGTTCAAAAAACGCTGCCGGATTCTTTCGATCGCCGGGGAAGCGTCGAGCACTTCGTCGAGAGAATCACCGGCCAGCGGCGAGCCGTGGATACCGCGCGGGCAGTCACCGCAGGCCTCGATGGTCGTCAAGTCCACAGCGCCCAGCCGCCGCCAGATCTCGGGAACGTTCTCGACCTCGATCCAATGGATCTGTAGGTTCTCCCGGTCGCCGATATCGGCGGTGTCACGACCGAATTCGGTCGAGATCTGACCCAGCGTGCGCATCGCATCCACCGACAACGGTCTGCCGTCGGTGCGTACCCGCATCATGAAGAAGCGGGCCTCGATGGTGTCGATGTGCTCGTCACCGGTCCAGGTGCCGTCATAACCTTGCTCGCGTTGGGTGTAAAGGCCCATCCAGCGGTACCGGTTGCGCAGATCGCCCTTGTCGATGCTGTCGAAACCCTGCTTGGCGTGGATGTTTTCGATGCGAGATCGGACATTGAGTGGAGGGTCGTCTCGTTTGAGCTGCTCTTTGTCGTTGAGGGGTTCACGCTCGCCGAGGGCCCACTGGCCCTCGCTGCGAGTCTTGGCGTAACGCGGTGTGGTAATGGGAGTCCTCCTTCCTTGCGGTCAGGTGGCCCGCCGATAGACGCACCGTCAAGCGGGTAGCCAAGCTGCAGAGACTTCAACCTCTCTGCATCACGCAGAACGACGCCGCTAGTTGCTACCGGGCGGACAGCTCACGCGATGTCCTTGTCGTTCCAGCTTTGCTGCTCGTTCCAGCTTCACCGCGCGCGCCTTACCGTGACTGGAATCGCGCTGCTTTTCTGCTGTGACTTCGCTGCACGGCACCTGAATCGCCAGCGTCTTCAGCGGATAGAACTCGATGTGCGCTGTGCGGTTTGGGTTCCCACCGTCCGCCCGCCGCCCGACGGATCCGGCTGACGATCCGCCGCCGTGCAGCTCTAACTATTGTGATGTCGCGTGGCTCAGGGCCATCCGCCACAGCCCACGCCGGGCAAACAGCCGCCTCCACCACCGGGCCCGCCCCATCCGGTGGGACCACCCGGGATCTGACCGCCACCGCCGCCCGGCCCACCCCATCCGGTGGGACCACCCGGGATCTGACCGCCACCGCCGCCCGGCCCACCTCCGCCGGTGGGACCACCCGGGATCTGACCGCCACCGCCGCCCGGCCCACCTCCGCCGGTGGGACCGCCGGGAGCGGGCGTCTGCTCCGGGGGTGGTCCGGGTGGTGGCGTCGTCGTGGTCATCGTGGTGGTCGTCGTCGTGGTGGTGGATGTCGGTCCGCCTTCACCGCCGCCACCGCATCCGACCGCGAACGACAAAACGGCCGCGCTGCCGAGCACCGCCGTCGCCATCCTGATTTGCGATCTCATCATCGACTCCATTTGTACGCCTGTCGACGGCACGCGTTGACTCATCCAAAATGCGCGCGTAGACCTCTTCGTTGCCTCAACTGAGAATGCGCGCGTGCGGCGCGCCTACCCGGTAGTGCAGGGATTGC